>NZ_JBHNPP010000048.1:0-23010 GCF_042436695.1 Flavobacterium sp. HJSW_4 | reverse complement strand
CTGAAATTCCGTTAGCAATTTTAGTAAACGGAAGAAGTGCTTCTGCATCAGAAATTGTTTCTGGTGCTTTACAAGATTTAGATCGTGCCGTAGTTTTAGGAAGCAGAAGTTTCGGAAAAGGTTTGGTGCAGCGTTCTGTTGATCTTACTTACGGAACTCAATTGAAAGTAACCATTTCAAGATATTATACACCTTCTGGCCGTTGCATTCAAGCTTTGGATTATGCGCATAAAGACAAAAATGGTGTAGCACAAAAAACAGATGCTAAGAACTTTAACGCATTCAAAACCCGAAAAGGAAGAACGGTTTATGATGGCGGTGGAGTTTTACCAGATATCGAATTGGAAGAAACTAAAACTAGCGCAATTGCAACTGCTTTGACTAAAAACGATGGTGTTTTTGATTACGCTACGACTTATTATTACAAAAATCCAAATTTGGGTGATAAGATTCCAACTATTTCAGATGCAGATTATGCTGCTTTCAAACAATATTTAAAAACCAACAAAATCACTTTTGATACAGAAACAGAAGTGGCTTTGAAAAATACTTTAGCTGCAGCTAAAAAAGAAAAAATAGACGAAACCATTACTGCCGAATATCAGCAATTGTTGAATGCTTTAGAAAAAAGCGAAACGACTTTACTGGATAAAAACCAAAAAGAAATCAAAAACATGATTTTGGAAGAATTGATTAAAAGATATCAATATCAAGAAGGTTTGTATCAGTATTATCTAAAAAACAATTCGGAAATTAAAAGAGCAGTTAGCGTATTAAATAATCAAACAGAATATAAAACGATTTTAAAAATGTAGTGAATGAAGATAACTCTAGCCTTGATTGTTTTTTCATATTATACCGTCAACGCACAGCAGAGACCTGTTGAAACTCTTTATTTTGAGTTTGACAGGTATGATTTGACCGAAAAGCAAATCAGCGTTGTATCTAACTTTGTGAAAAATATAGACACTGCTAAAGTAGAATCTATACAGATTTATGGCTATTGTGATGATCGCGGAAACGATGAGTATAACTTTAGATTGTCTAATAATCGGGCTTATACAATTCAGGATCTATTGATCAAAAAAGGATTCAAGCAAAGTAAAATTGTTATTCTGGAAGGAAAAGGGCGTGTTGTCGTAAAAGCAGATACGGTAGAGAATCTGTACGAAACACGTCTCCGAAATCGGCGGGTTGATTTAATTGTTGTGAAAAAGAATAGTTTCGGAAAAGGAATTCATACTTCTTTCAAAGACGATTTAAAGGTTGGTGATAAAATTTGTCTCGAATCTATTTTATTTGATATCGGAAGCGCCAAACTAACCCCCATTTCTAAAAAAGAACTTGATAAAGTTGCTGTAACACTACAAAATCACAGAAATTTAAAGTTTGAAATACGCGGGCATGTCTGTTGCACACCCGAAATCTACACCGACGGAATTGACCGGGCAACAAGAGAAAGAAGACTTTCTTGGAACCGCGCCAAAACTGTTTTTCATTATTTAATGTCAAGAAAAATATCAAAAAGCCGCATGACCTATATGGGCTGCGGCAATAAATATCCTTTAGGCCGAGGCGATAATTACGATCGGCGGGTGGAGTTTGTGATTACGAAAATTTAGTTTTTTTTAGATACTAAGATTCTGAGTTGCTAAGATTCTAAGGTTTTAACTCTCTGATCATTTCTATGTGCTCAATATCATCTTCTAAATACATTTCGCTGGTTTGGACAAAACCGTGACTTTCGTAGAATTTCTTCAAGTACAATTGTGCGCCGATGGTTATTTTATCTTTTCCAAAGTTTGATTTAATTTCAGCAATGGCTTCACGCATTAATTCGTGTCCCCATTTTCTATCGCGATAATTTTGATCTACAGTCACTCTTCCGATTGAAGCGTTATCGAAACTAATTCCTGCATCGAATAAGCGTGAATAAGCTACGATTTTGCCTTCAAACTCTCCCATTAAGTGCAATGCTTTCTTGTCTTTGCCGTCAAGGTCTAAATAAACGCAATTTTGCTCCACTACAAAGATTTCACTTCGCAATCTGAGCAAATCATATAACTCATGAGCAGTTAATGCCTCAAAAGGCTTTATTTTCCATTTTAATTCCATTCTTTCTTTAAGTTTTGCCACGAAGGCACAAAGGCGCTAAGTTATATTAATTTTTTAGCTGTGCTATAGTTTCTTGTAGAAATCGCAAAGACACAAAGTTATATCCAATACAAATAAAACTTCGTGCCTTTGTCTCTTTGCACCTTTGTCACTTAGAAAAAACTACTTTTTTTTCATTACAATTTCCATGCTTTTATATTCAGATCCGTTTTTCATATCGAACATTTCCATTTTTCTCGTTTTCGGATCAACGATTGTATAGACTTCTCTATATGGCGATTTCTCTCCGTTTACTGGGTTTACCATTTCGCCTTTAAATTCCATACTTTTTGCGGCTTCATTGTATTTTCCCATGGCAACCATCATTCCAGTTCCCATATTATCGATAAAAGTTGTGGTGTATTCTTGACTTGCATTATTGTACGCTAAAGTGCTTTTACCTTCAAAAGGCTGACCCATCATAGTTCCTTTATAAACAGCTTCTTGATAACGTCCGCCCAAAACCATTTTGATTTCTGCAGTGGTTGTTGATTTTTCTGCTTTGCCGTTTGGTTCTGTCCAGAATGTCATATCGCAATTCCAAGTTCCGACTTCATCGGCCATCATTTTATGAGGATTTCCTGGCGTTGCATATTCTTGCCAAGCTTTCATTTGCGCCGCAGAATCGATTGGTTCTTCTATAAGCGGTTCTTCAGTTTTAACAGCAAGAGAGTCTTTCGCGGTAGCGGATTCTTCTTTTACTTCTTTCTTACACGAAACAAAACACAAGGTTATTATTGCCAAGGTTGTGGTTAATTTTTTCATAACTATTTGTTTTAATGTTTGTTACGAATAAAATTACAACTTTTTTTGTTTCAAGTTTTATGTTTTATGTTTCAAGTTGATATACTTTGTCTATTTAACCGCAAAGTTCGCAAAGGGTTTACGCAAAGAACGCTGAGTATATTTTTGAGAAGGCAAAGTTTTCGGAGAAATGCGCATACTTACTGTGTAGCTTTATTAACTTGAATCATCAAACCTGAAACTCACAAACTTGAAACCTGAAACAAAAACCCACTATCGTTTGTCGATTCTTACTGTTTTTATGATGGCTTCAAGATCTAGCATTAGGTCGCGTTCTTGATGTGATGGCGAATATGAGAATCCTTCGATTACTAAAACACGATTAAAAGTTGGGTCTAATATCGCGTAGTTAATAAATGGTCCGGTCATGAAATCATTTTTCAGCTCCCAAGTTCCTTTTGTTTCGAAAGCTTCTTTATTGTCTAATGCGACATTTGAGAAATATGGCGCGTAAGCTTCACTCGTAATCATTTGAGTGTTGGGTTCGCGGCCTTTAATATATTTACCAATAGAATCGCGCATCTTGACGATTGCATTTACAACGTCTTTTTTCTTTTTGAAATTTCTAAGCGGAATTTGGTAAATCAATAAACTGGTATTTCCACTTATGATTTCCTTTTTTAGCCAAATGAATTTCTTTTTGTGCAACATGTATTCATATCCTGTTGGAATCTGAATGTTGATATGAAATTTGTTTTTTATAATGGCTTTATTCAATAATGAAGCGCTATTGTCTTCTTGAATTTTTTGAATTTCTGCATCATGAATAATTTTTATTATTTGCGGAGAATTCAATTCAATACTACAAATAATATCGTCTACCGATTTTCCGTAAATGCGAAAAGTATTGTGTGGGAGAGTTTTGCTTCGAATGATTTCGAATTTTTCTGCAGCCGTTTTTTTAACCACGATAATGCTTCGGCTGTCTGTAACAAAGCCTTCAAGCAATCTTGCAGGATATTGGTTAATGGTAAAAAGCGGTTCTTCTTGAGTAAGTCCGAGAACCGGCGAGGCAAATTTATTTCTGATGCTATCGCCTACTTCACCATACCACAACTGATCGTCAATAATGACTGAAATGGTATTGGTTTTTCCAGAAACTGTTTCTTGTTTTTCGCTTTTAAAACAAGAAGTCAGGAAAAATGGAACTAATAGCAATAAAAAATGGGTTTTATTCATTTTTTTAATTTATGAAATAAAACCCAAATTTAATAAGATTTTTCTATTATCCGTTTATTTTAAGTTTCATTCCCGGTTTAATATCTTCATCTTTAATACCATTCCATTTTTTAATATCTGAAATTGTTACTCCAGGATATTTTTTAGAAATGCTGTATAAAGAATCTCCTTTTTTAACGTAATAATCTTCACTAACGTTTTTAGAAGGTGCTTTTTTCTTGAATGTATCAACCGAGTTTGATGCAATTGCTGTTGAAGCCGGCTCTTCTATAACTACTGCTGCTTTAGAAATAATAAGTGTTTTTCCTAAAACAATGTTATTTGAAGTTAAATTGTTAAGTTCTTTTAACTCCGCAATAGTCGTACCGAACTTCTTTGCAATGCTACCTAAATTGTCTCCAGCTACCACAACATAGTCCATATCAACAGCTGTTGACTTTTCTTTTTCTTCAGCAGAAGCGATTGCTTCTTCTTTTTTCTCTACAACTGCATTTGCTTTTACAGCTGAAGGCTCCTCAGATTTAATCTTTAAGCTTCGGCCAATTGCAACAGCATTTGTTTTTAAGTTATTCCAATTTTTAAGTTCGCTGATGCTAACATTATACTTAGAAGCAATTGCACCTAAGTTGTCTCCTTTTCTAACTTTATAAAATTCGAAGTCACTATTGTCAATCTCAGATGGTTTAACAATCGATTTTACTGCTGGTTTTGCTTTTGGAGCATATTTAACAGCTAACCTTGAATTAGTAAACTTCATTTCAGAATCATGCTTTACATAAGCATAAATCTGATCTTCATTTGATACAAAAGTCGCTACTTTATCTTTTGGAAGACGTATGAAATGCTGTTCTTCTTGATAAAATGGAACAACTCCTCTTTTGTATGATGGATTTAAAAGTTGAATTTGTGATTGAGGCATGTCTAATAAATCAGCTATCTGTTTGAAAGACATTTGATTTTTTACACAAACTGTATCTGTTTCAAAGTTTTTAACCACAGCTCTTTCTGGATTGATTCCGTGTTCTTTGTGGTATTCAAAAAGATACATAGTTGCTAAGAAAGCAGGAACGTAACCTTGAGTTTCTTTTGGAAGATAATTACGAATGTCCCAGTATTTTGTTTTTCCGCCAGAGCGACGAATTGCTTTAGTAACATTTCCTGGACCTGAGTTGTAAGAAGCTAAAACTAGTTCCCAGTCGCCAAAAATATTGAACATTTTGCTCATGTATTCTGAAGCTGCTGCTGTAGCTTTAAGAGGGTCACTTCTTTCATCGATATAAGAATCGATTTTTAAAGCGTATTGTTTTCCGGTTCCGTACATAAATTGCCAAAGTCCCGTAGCGCCCATTTTAGAAACTGCTTTAGGATTTAAAGCAGATTCTACAACGGCTAAATATTTTATTTCCAAAGGAACGTTTTGTTTGGCAAAAGCGTCCTCAAACATTGGGAAATAATATTCTGATAAAGCCATTAATCGAGAAAACGATTTTTTACGGTTCTTAAGAAATGACTTTATTATATTTTCTAAACCTTGATTGTATTCTATCTCAAAAGGTGATTTCTGATTCATCGCCGCCAAACGCTGTTTTAGCAATTCGGTTGGGAGTTCTTCATCGACAGTTACATCCTTATTGATGGTTTGTATGTCTTTTGTTAAATCGTCGTAGATGTCGAGACTTACTAATTCATTCATCCAAAGACTATCTACTTTTGAAGCCAATTGGTCTCTTTTGAATGTACTTTTAATAGAATCTAAATACGACAACTTAATGTCTTGCTTAATCTCTTTTGAAAATTCTGCAGATTCCTGCGCGAACATCGACATAGAGAACAAAGCTGTCACCACTAAGGATATTTTCTTTACAATCATATAACATTATTTTAAAATTCTGTAATTCAAACAATTACAAGAGTTGTATTTTTGCAAATCTAAGCTCTTTATTGAAGAAAAGTGTTTAAAAAAATGTTAATTGTGATATTTTAGTCTAAAATCGCAGCGATTCCAGGTAAAATTCTTCCTTCTAACATTTCAAGCATTGCACCACCACCAGTAGAAACGTAGCTCATTTTGTCTTCAAATCCGAACTGTTTTACTGCTGCAACAGAATCTCCACCACCAACTAAAGAAAATGCTCCATTTTCTGTAGCTTCAGCGATATAATCTCCTAATGCAATTGTTCCTTTAGAGAAAGTTTCCATTTCGAAAACTCCTAATGGACCATTCCAAAGAATCGTTTTAGAACCTAAAATTACTTTTTTGAAGTTCTCTAAAGATTTTGGACCTGCATCTAAACCTTGCCATCCGTCAGGAATTGCAGTTACATCTACAACCTGAGTATTTGCAGTGTTTGAGAAATCATCTGCAGCAATAACATCAACAGGAATGTGAACCTGAACATTTTTTTCTTTTGCTAATCTTAAGATTTCAAGAGCAAGATCTAATTTGTCATCTTCGCAGATAGACTCACCGATTTTTCCTCCTTGAGCTTTAATGAAAGTAAAAGTCATACCTCCTCCAATAATCATGTGATCTACTTTATCTAAGATATTTTCGATAACAGTAATTTTAGAAGAAACTTTAGAACCTCCAAGAACAGCAGTTACAGGTTTTTCACTGTTTTTAAGAACTTTATTTAAACTGTCAATTTCTTTTGCCAATAATGTTCCAAAAGTTTTATCGTTTGGAAAAAATTGAGCGATAATTGTAGTCGATGCGTGTGCTCTGTGAGCTGTACCAAATGCATCGTTTACATAGATATCTCCAAGAGAAGCTAATTCTTTAGCGAAAGCTACATCTCCTGCTTCTTCTTCAGCGTGGAAACGTAAATTTTCTAATAAAAGAACTTCGCCTGGTTTTAAATCTTTTGCTGCTGTTTGAGCTGGTTCTCCAACACAATTTTCAGCAAATTTTACTTGAACTCCTAAAATATCAGAAGCTGTTTTTAAGATATGTTTTAGAGAATATTTCTCTTCTGCTCCTTTTGGTCTTCCTAAATGCGACATTAAAATCACACTTCCGCCTTGAGCTAAAATAGCATCAATAGTTGGCTTAGCTGCTTCAATACGTGTTGTATCAGTTACATTAAAATTCTCATCCAATGGCACGTTGAAGTCAACACGGATTATTGCTTTTTTATTTTTAAAATCGAAATCGTTTAAAGTTTTCATCTGCTTGTTTTTTAATTTTTTGAAAGAATAACAAATATAGAACTTTTACAGTACTCTAAATTTCAAAAAAGCAAAAATAATCCATTAATAAAAACGAAAACGTTGTAAATTATGAAAACAAACAAAATAATTCTTAAAGATGATAAAAATTACTTGTTTAATCGTGAACTGGACTTTGTGTACAAGGACAGTTACTGATTGAGGCCAAGAAGTCAAATCCGATTGTGATTGAATGTGTTCCTGAGTTATAAGATCCAAGACCATTAAACATTAACTGGTAAGAGTATGCAAAATAGAATTTAGATTTCATAAAACCAGCCATAGGTCCCATTGCCAAAGGTTTTGGGAATTGGTCATTTAAGAAACGGTAAGAAACTCCAATCCAATAGTAATCTTCGTAACGATTGTAACGTCTGTACTTGAAGTTAAAATCGGTTGTAGAACGATTATCATTAGCAAAGTATTGTAAGAAAACCGATGGTTCGTATTCGATACGTCTGTTTTCTGCATCTTTAAAAGTGAATCCAGTATATACTTGAAAGTTAGATAAAAGATCTGGTTCATTTACTCGTTCAAGGCTAATATTCTTTTTCAATACGTTATTGGCATTGAAACTCAAATAAAATCCTCTGTTACGGTACAATGCACTAATATCAAAGTTATTATTACCACTATAGCGATTGTCAGTAGGCTGCTGCCCTCCAACTGGCGGGTTTCCATTGTTACCATCATTAAAATTTCCAGTCTCAATACGGAAACTATTAAAGTTGTAAGAGATACCGAAAGATAAATACTGCTCTGTACGATAATCTAAGATCAAGTGGTGCGCAAATGAAACTTTGGCACCAGTTTGTCTTGTATTACCATTGCTATCATTATACAATGATATACCAACTCCAGAACGATCTAAAACACGAAAATCTGCGTACAATGATTGGTTATCTGGTGCATCTTTAATTCCGACCCACTGCGTTAAACCATTGGCTCTAATACGGAGATTATCTCCAATACCAGCATAAGCAGGAGAAAGAATAAAAGGGTTATCAGCCAGATACTGGGTAAACACCGGTAGGTTTAACTCTTGGCTGTAACTTGTTGTTACAGCCATGAGTACTAAGGATAAAATAAACTTTTTCATTGTATTAATATTTTTAGATAACATCATTGGGGCTATAATTTTGTTATCTGTATAAAGTGAAATGTCCAACAAATTCTCTTGGATCTTTCGGATCATTTAGTTTAAGAACATACCAGTAATCACCTGTTGGCAATTCACTTCCGTGGTATCTACCATCCCATTTTCCACCTACTCGATATTTGGCAACTACTCTACCATATCTATCATAAATATCAAAAGTAAGCTCTTTGTATGCTAATGCTCCACAATCAGGACCAATTGTTGTACCTGTACTTCCGTTAGGAGTAAAGTAGTTTGGCATACAGAAGTCATAGAATGTACCATGAACTGTTATTGTAGCCTCACAACCATTTTTATCTCTTACGATAACCACATAATCACCTGTTTTGTAGATTCTATAGCTATTAGATGATGTAAATGGTTCACCATTGAAACTGTACTCGTAAGGAGCAATTCCGCCAGAAGCTTGAACAAGAATTGTATTAATGTCTTTGCTTTGGTTTGTAATATCAATTAAAGCAACAGGATCAACCGGAGCAACAGTAAAGATTGCAGTTGGCACCTCACATCCGTTAGTATGTCTTGCAACGATGAAGTGATCACCAGCAGGAACATTTGTGAAAATGTTACTTGGCTGGAATGTTCCATTATTGTCTAGAGAGTAATCTACCTCCGCAGGGTTAGTGTTAGAAGCATCAATTGTTACTACTACCATATTAGCCTGTGCATTGTTAACACAATCGTATGTTACTTCTGCAGTTGGGTTAAGAATTACCGCATCTGGCATATTCATTGCGAAATCTACCGGACAGTTGTTTGCATCTTTCACATAAACTGTATGTGCTCCACCTTTAAGGTTTGTAAAGTCAAACACTGTTTGTGTTGCTGTACCTAGAGTAAATGGTCCGTTTGGAACATCTAAACTTACACTGTAAGGTAAAGTACCACCTTTAATTTCGATACTAAATGCACCATCTTTATCTCCATCACAAACTTCTGGAATCATTGAGTTTGGAACTTCAGTAACGATTACAGGGTTTGGTTGTGAGATTGTGAAATCGTACAATACAAAACATCCGTTTTCGTCTTGAGCTATAGCTTGGTATTGACCAGGCGCTAATTTCTCAAATAATACTTTAGTATCAAACTGGTTCAGATTTGGAGAAATCGCATATTTAATGATTCCTGTTCCACCTGAAGCAATTATCTCAAGTTTACCATTGTTCTCACCGAAACAAGTAACATCTGTTGGTTTAAATTGAGCTTGTAAAGCTAGATTTGGTTCTTTAATTTCAACCAATTCTGATATGTCATCACAATCTACACTATTAACTGCTACTCTATATGTTCCGATTGGAAGATCAGCAAATATTCCATTGTCTTGAGCAGGACGAACAGGTCCTCCAGCTCCGTTTAACAATGTGTAAGAGTAATGACCTAAACCACCTACTGCTACTGCAGTAATTACTCCTGTCGATTCTCCAGTACATTTTACAACTGCACTTGAAATATCAAGTGTAACGTCTAATGGAGTTAAAGCATTAATTTTAACTGAATTCGAGATAACACTTCTACAGTTGTTAGCATCAAAAACAAAATACTTATAAGAACCTACTGGTACATCAAATGAAATTGAAGATGTGAATGAACCTAATATTGTAGTTCCATCTGCACTATAAGTATATGGTGGCGTTCCGCCTTCAGCACTTAATGTAAGCTGAGTTTCAGTCTGACAAGTTTGTGCTCTAGACTCTACTAAAGTAGCTAACACAATTGTTGGATCTTTAATTTCAACTTCATTAGTTGTAAACTCACAAGAGAATCCATCTGTAATTGTTACACTATATCTTCCTGCACCTAATCCAGAGAAAACTCGAGATGTGAATGGTCCTGATGAAATTACAGGATTTTCAGAAAGTATATTTAATGTATACATATAGTTGCTTCCTTGACCACCTGTTGGAGGAGTAACAGTAACTATACCTGATTTATCTCCAAAACATGGTAAAATCGAAACATTTGCACTTGCTGTAGCATTAATAGGCAATGGCACTATTAAAGTCTGACCTGTAGATGTCTCACAACCTTTAGCGTCTTTAACATTTACTACATAAACACCTTCTGTTAAACCTGTAAAGTTTGTCTTACCTGAGTAAAGTTCTACAACAACTCCATCTTTTACTAATTCATATTGGTAAGATGTATTCCAACCTCCTGTTGCGCTAACAGAGATTTCACCATCATTATTACCAGCAACACATGTAATATCAACTTTCTTTGATGTTGCAACTAATGCTTCGTTTGGCTGATTAATAGTAAAGTTTGTTTCCACCGTACAATAAGGAGTACCAACTAAAGTAGCCACTACTTTGTATAGACCAGCTCTTAAATTAGAAACTCTTTCTGGGCCTGCGTTTAGTGTACGATTTGAAGCAACTACCGCCGTACTTGGAAATGGACCTGTAACTACATAATCAAATATACCTGCATCGTCATCTGGATTTATTTGATTGTCAACAAAAGTTAAATCAACACTTCCATCAGCAGTATTGAAACAAATTTCTCCATTTATTGCTACTGCTTTAATACTGAATGTATTTGGATCATACACACGGTGAACTTTTTGTAATAAACATCCAGTATCTTTATTAAGAACTGTTATGATATATTCACCTATTCCTAAATTTGTGAATACTCCATTTGTATTTGGCGGATTACCTGGTACTGTTGCACCATTATAAGCAATTGAGTATTCTAAGTTTGTTGGTGTACCACCTGTTGTAACTACCGATACTGTAATGTTTTCTTTAGTAGGACAAGTGATTGCATCATCAACTCTTACTTTTACTTCATCTAAACGGATGAATGGATTAATTACCCATGTTCCGGCATTAGAACCTTCACAACCATTAGGGTCATGAACTTTTACTGTAAAACTTCCTCCTGTAAAATCAGTTTGAGTATATACATTATTTGGTCCTAAATAAACGCTTACACCATTTCTGATAAACTCATATTTATAATTAGCAAAATCTTCAGAACCTCCAGTAACACCAGTTACTGTAATTGTTGCATAATTACTATTGTTAGCGCTAGTACATAAGTACTGAACAACAACTGGATCTGGAACAACAATTGCTTTAGGTCCTCCTACAGTTACAAGTTTAGAAGCAGGACAACCTCTTCCTGAGAACACTTCAACAAGATAGTCTCCAGCTGCTAATCCTTCAAACACTCCGCTTTCTTGAAGTGGACCGTTGTTGATTCTATATCTGTATACCGGGTTATCATTTGTTCCTGCGGCAATGCTTGCTGTAATTTTACCATCAGTGTAATTAAAACAAGTAACCGGAGTAGTAACTGCATCAAAACCATCAATTTTAGTTGGTGGAATTATTTTAACTTCAGTTGAAACTGGACAATTAGTAACTGTATCAATCACATCAATTGTGTGAGTACCAGAATTTAAGAACTCAAATATAGCTGGAGTAGTTGTTACTTGAGCTCCACCATCAATTGAATAACTGTAATTTCCTGAACCACCAGTTGCTGTAACGCTAATTCTTCCGTCACCTTCAGCACATGTTGTGTAATCTAAAATTTCAGGTTTCAATTCTAAAGGCTGTAAAATTGTTACCACTGCTGGGAACTCAGTCTCACAACCAAATTTATCGCGTACTGTGATATCGTATGCTTTTGCAACGTTCACTGTAAATGATTTAGAGATTTGGAATCCTCCACCAATACTGTATGTAAATGGACCTACTCCAGTTGCAGCAGAATCGTCTACTACAATTTCATAATTTCCATTGTTATCAGCACAATGAGATGTAACATTTGCAGTAAAGTTACCTGGCAATGGATCAGTTATAATGCTTACTGGGATCGGTTGAGAGATACATCCATTTTTGTCTTTTGCATATACATCCCATGCAGTAGCAGTAGCTGGATTTAATTCTCTTGTAGCCTCTGGTTCAAATGCTCCATAAGGTGCACCCGCTGGAACGAAAGAATAGGTATAATCACCAGCTCCCCCGTGACCTAGAACTGTAACTACAGCACCTGTGTTACAATTAGCATTAACATTACCTTCTTCTGTAACTGTTACATCAATAGGATCTTTAACCTCCACATTGAAAGTTGTTGGACATTGTGTTATATCATCAACAACACTAATTTCATAAACTCCTATTGCTAAGTTAGCTAAAGTAACCTCTGTATTAGAAGTTGTAACTGGTCCAGCAAAAGCAGCACCATCTTTAGTTACTGAATAAGTATAAGTTCCTTTGAAATCAGACATTGTAAAGACTACTTTTCCGTCGTTATTACCGATACAAGATTTCGCGAAAGCGTCACCTGTAGCTTGAATTTTAACAACATCTTTTATAGTCAATATATCAGTGTAAGTACAACCATTGTAGTCTTTTACTTCAAATTTGTATTCACCGAAAGGTAATCCTGTAAACACCGCTGGAACTGCGCTTCCTGCTGTTGTTACTGTAGCATAAAGCGTTGTTGGAGCTCCGTTGAATTCTATAATATTAAATTCTAACGCACCTACACCGTTTGTTGCAGTTACTGTAACATCACTACTCAATGCTTGACAAGTAATTGCAGTTGCAGAGAATGCTAAAGCTGTCGGTTTGTTTAATGGAACAATCGGAACTGTTACTGGAGCTGTTTCACATCCATTCTCATCTTTAACAGTATATGTAACTGATAAAACTGAACCATCGTTAGGTACTGAAATACGATCTAGAGAATCATATCCTTGTCCATTAAAGTTATATTGGTAAGTTCCTTTACCACCTTTACCTACAACTACTATTTCAGTAGATGTACTACAGCTTGTGTTTCTTGTGATTGAATACTCCTCTTCTAATAAAGGCGGTTCAACAATTGTAATATCTACTTCAGCAGTACAACCTTTAGCATCTGTTGCCACAACTTTGTAATCACCTTGAGGTAAACCAGTATAAATACCAGTTGTATCTCCTGAGTTGTTTGCACCAGTACCTGTACTTGTAAGTACAAATGTATATGGAGCAGCACCACCTGATGGAACAACAGTTAAGCTTCCGTCGCTGTTTCTAAAACATATCACGTCAGTTTGTGATGGCGTAAGAATAATTGTTCCTGGTATACTAACTGTTACAGGAGCTGTTGTAAATGTACATGGTAAGTTACTGTCTGAGATTTCAAAAGTGTAATCTCCATCAACAGTTACAAACTCTGTAAAGTCACCAGTAGCTGGTTTTGGAAGACCCACTGCAGCACCGTTTAAGTACATTTGGTAAGTGTAGTCTTTTTTACCACCCTTAATTTCAACAACAATTTTTGCCGCTTCATTACCTACTTCACAGTAAAGATCTTTCTCTACTGTTGCAGCAGCTGTTAAGCGCTCTTCTATAATATAAATTTGTTCATCTGTACATCCGTTATCATCTGTTAAGACGATTGTGTATGTTCCTGCTTTTGTAAATGTTGCAGGACTACTTGTAGCAACTCCATCAACTGTAAATGATTTTACGTTGTTGTATGTTGTAGCAAGAGCATCAAGATCTACTGTTAAATCTGCACCTACAAAACATTGTTGTGCTGGCATATTAAGCACTGGTGCCGCATCGTAAATAATAGTTACGTTTTCTGGTCCAGCGATACATCCGTTTGCATCTTTAACATAAACATCCCAAGATAAGTTAGTTAAACCTGTACTAACTGTTGCTGGTTCACTGATAGCATATGGGAATGTTGTAGGCGCAATAGCAGTACCTCCTGGCACAACCGCGTAAGTGTATGGAGATGTACCTCCAACAACACTTGTCACCGTAATTTGAGAATCAGTATTTGTACAATAAACTTTTGTACCTGACGCTGCAATTACTATTGGCGCTGGCATTGTAATGATAACATCAGCAGATTCTGAACAATTTGTTGTGTTATCTGTTACTGTTACCGTATAAGTTCCTTCAACAAGACCTCCAACAGTAACAATATTACCGGCTGTTGTTGGTGGATTGAAAGGTAACGCTGCCGGAGTACTTGTAACTGCAACTGTGTAACCAGTCGCGCTAAAGTCAGAAACTGTAAAAGTTGCTGTTCCGTTATTGTCAATTCCGTTCGCTGTATTACAACTTACATTTGTTGATGATGTACGTATAATATCAATTGGAGCGATTGGATCTAATTTATAAGGTCTCTCGATTGAACATCCTTTAGAATCAGTAACTCTAAAGATGTAATTAACACCTGGTTGTATATTATTAAATACAGCAACAGTTCCGTTATCAATACTTGTAGGAGAAACCATTTCGTATTTGGCAATTGGTGTATTACCACCATCAACTGTTAAAGTGATTGTCGCAACATTTAATGGACAAGTTGGAGCCGTCGTTAAAGCGAAATCAATATCATTTAATTTCACGAAAGGATCAACCGTAGCTGTACCATTAGTTTTACAACCATTTTTATCTATTACATAATAGTTGAATGTTCTTGGAGTTGTACTATTATCATCACTTACTAACAATACATTGTTATCGTAATACTCAGTACCTCCATCAAAATTATATTTGTATCCTGGAGTACCTCCTGAAGCATTTACTGTTATAACAGCTGCTCCTGGTGTTGCGCTGCCAGTTGCACAAGCATATTGAGTTACTGGAGCCGTAGCTGATAAATCAAGGTTTGGTTCACCAACTGTATAAGGTAAAGCTAGAGAACATTTTCTTCCAGAAGTCACCGTAATTGTATAGTTACCTGCTGGAAGGTTAGAGAATACATTTCCTACTTGTGTACCTGCTACTGGCGTAATAGCATAAGTATAAACTGTATCATTATTACCTGGAAGTAAGTTAACTTTAATACTTCCTGTAGCATCACCTTTACAAGCTACGTTCACAACTTCAGCATCAAAAGTAACAGCAGTTCCTCTTGGTAATGTAATTTGAGCTGATGTACTACACGCAACATTCAAATTATCACTATTCGTATTATCCGTCATGGTTACCGTATAAGTACCATCTGGTAAACCGCTAATTGTATTTCCAGCGATTACAACGCTTGCATATGTAGGCGAAATAGTATATGTAAAATTACCTGAACCTCCTGATGGCGTTAAAGTAATTGAACCATTATTAACTCCACAGTCTGGCAATGTACCAAGTTGTGGTACAACTTTGATAGGCGCATCAATTGTAATTGATTTAGAATCAATACAACCATTTGCATCTTTAATGTAAATTGTGTGAGAACCAGAGTGTAATCCTGTTACATCATAAGGTAATGTAACACTTGTACTTCCGTATGCGTTATTACTATCTACGCTAATATGATAAGCTCCTGTACCTGCTGTCGTTTCAGTAACATGTATTGTAAAGTTATCCTCTACAGCACATTTGTTAACTACACTTAATGCAATTACTGGACTTGGATCTTTTGCAATAGTTACTTGCAATGGGAATGTACAACCATTCGCATCTCTAACTATAATATTCCAAAGTAAATTTGTTCCTGCAGCTCCTGGATCTAAATCTAGAACATTTCCTGAAGCAAATGTACTTGGTACAGTTGGAGCTACAGCATAAGCATATGTATAAGGTCCTGTTCCTCCTGTTGTTTTTAAAGTAACCTGAGCAGGATTGTCACAATTTGCATTTTTAATAGACTGTACGCTTGAGTTAAGTCCTTGAACTGGTTGAGTTATTTGGAATTTTTGAGAAACATTACATTCTGTTCCATCAAATTCTTTTAAATATAAAGTATAGTTACCTGCTGCAAGTCCCGTTACAGTTCCAGAAGCTGCTGCTCCTGTTAATCCTGTAAGAACTCCGCTTTTACCAGGAACTAAAACATTTGTCAATTCATCACGAACTTCATATCTGATTTCAGATACTGAAGCTCCGTAGTTTCTAACAGTAAAGTCAATTTTACCTGAACTATTTCCAAAGCAAAGTATATCTTCTTTAACAATTGGATCTAGTGCGATAGATGAAGGAGAATCAGGTGTTTTAACTTCAACAATTGTGAAACATCCACCATTGTCAATTACTTGGAACTGATATGTTGTACCATGATCTAATCCAGTAAATGTATGTGACGTATTTGTCGTTGGACCAAATGCCGTTGCAGGTTGTCCAAAAATTGAATACGTTACTGGGTAAGCAGCAGTCAATACATTGATTGTCGCAGTAGCACCACCAACACAAGTTCCAGAAGAAGCTACACCTGTTGCCTCAATATATGGTCTAGTTTCAATACGTGTTTTTGCACTTTTGAATTCACAACCATTGCTATCAACAACTGTTACATAATAATCTCCGTAAGTTAGGATTCCTGGAACCAATGGATCTCCACCAAACGTTACTGTAGTTGCACTAGTTACAACAGGAGGCACTACTTGCGTAAATGCATTGTTATAAATTGTGTATGTAAAAGGAGCTACACCACCAGAAGTAATATCAACTCTAATACTACCTGGTTTGTTATCATTACATTCAATAATAGCTGGAGTAATATCTGCTTCAATTTTAGCAGGGTCAACTAATATAATGTTTTGAGATGTAGAAACACATCCTTTAGCATCTCTAACTTGATAGCTGTAAGTACCCGCTAATAATCCTCCAAATACAGATTTTGTACCGAAACCACCACCATTGAAATTATATTCGAATGGAGCAACTCCTGCAGTAGCTGTTATTTCAACAGAACCATCATCAAAACCATTACAAGTAGGATCTACTTTGGTTGCTGAAGCAGTAACTGTCGCTGGCGTATTTGTTGTAATAACTTTAGTAAAAGCTTTACAAGGTACACCATTAGAATCTGTAATTTCAAATTCGTATGTATTTCCAACTAATGAAGTTGGGTAATAAGGGAAGCTATTCCCTACAAAAGCAATTGGTGTTCCGCTGTAAGTTCCAGCACCAATTTTAACTCTATATGCGAATGGTGCTTTACCTCCAAATACTTCGATATCAATTCTAGCTTCAGCTGGTGAAGAACAAGTAATATCTTTCTGTGGAGTTGCAACCGCAGTTAATGGATCGTTAACAGTAATTACTGTAGTTGCAGGACAACCATTAGCATCTTTTACTGTAATTGTATATGTACCTGCAGGAACAGTAAATGTATTTGCAGGACTAGGTGTAACACCTGTGTTAATTGTATATGTGTAAGGAGCAACTCCGCTTGTTGCAGTTGCTTCAATTATGAAATTACTTCCTGACGCTGTACATTGGTTTGTAACTTCTGCAGTTACTGAAGGCAATGGATCTGTAGTAATAGTAACATCTACTTTTTCAGTACAGCCATTAGCATCTTTTACCCAAATATCCCATTGTGTATTAGTTGTTGGGTTTAAATCTGCTGAAGCTAACAGAACATAGTCTGCATCTGTTGGTGCAACGTTATTCTGCATGTAAGCATATTTGTAATCAGGTGTACCACCACTTGCTGTAACTGTAACTTTAGAAGTCGCTGTTCCGCAATTAGCATTTACCTGAGCTACAACAGCAGATAATTGCACAGTTGGCTGGTTAATAATAACACTTGTACTAATTGTACATAAAGTAGTATCGTCTGTAAACACTACAACATAAGTACCTTGTGTTAAGTTAGACAATACGAATGAAGAAGCGGTTAGGTTTGCTCCTGTTGCTACTCCATTTACTGTATAACTATAAGAAGTGAAATCACTTAAATCATATTTAATACTTCCTGTATTTCCATTGAAGCAATAAACATCATTTTGTTTTGTTGCTATAGCTTTAATAGAAACTAAAGCAGGAATATTTTTAGAAAAATCATCATAACAACCATTTGCATTTGTTACTCTGAAAACATAATCACCAGCTGTAAGACCTGTGAAGATTCCATTTGTTGCTCCTGTATTGTTAATTGTTGGTCCTGAAACAATTGTATAAGTTCCAGATCCTTTTGTTAATGTAATTGTAGCTGTACTAGTTCTGCTAGCAACTGGATCACAATAAATAGGCGTTACATCTACTTTTGCAATCTCTGGCAAAATAAGCGGTACTATAGAAATAGTTCCCTCAGGGCTTAAACAACCATTACTATCTTTTACAGTAAATCTTACTGTTTGTGGTGCTTGATTGTCTTTAACCTCAAATTTATTGCTAGCTTCAAATGAACCACCATTAAAACTATAAGTGTAAGGACCTACTCCTCCACCTGCTGTTACGGTAACATCTTTAGACTCCTTAACATTTGAAGTATTACATGTAAACGGATCTACAGTTGCAGATGCAGTTACCGCTGCATTTTCATTAATCGTAACTGAAGCCGTTGCTGGAGAAGCACAACCTAAAGCATCTGTAACCACAATACTATATGTACCTGCACCTAATCCTGAAGGATTATTTACAGTGTAATTTGTAAATGGCGCAGTAGTCAAAGTAATACTATAAGTATAAGGCGCTTTTCCTGAAGTTGGTGTAACTAAGATGCTTCCTGTTTTTGCACCATTACATTTTACATCAACTTTACTTGTATTTATTGTTAAAGCTGTAGGTTTTAGAGTAACTGGAATATCTGCTGTATAAGCATAACAAACTGGGTTTGCACTATCATTAACTCTAAATTTATAAGTTCCAGCTGCAGTTGCAGTGTAAGGACTTGTTACAGTTGTGTAAGCTCCTCCATTGAATGAAACAGCATAAGTACGAGTTCCTGTTCCTCCTGCAGAAGTTAGAGTGATAGTTGTATTTGGTGTACAAGTAACATCATCTTCTACTTTTGGAGTAATTGTTAATTGCTCAGGAACGATAAAAGTATTAGAATCAATACAGCCGAATTTATCTTTTACCGTTAATTGATAAGTTCCAGGCGTTAAATTAAATGTATCTGCCGTTCCAAAATTAGTACCATCTTTACTAAACGTTGCTGGCAATGCATATGTACCTGTAATTTTTACAGAAATAGGAGTTCCTGTGTAACATTGTGCCGCAATAGGATCCATTATTGGATCAGCCTCTGTTTCAATAGATACAGTTTTCTTAGTATAACAGTTATTTACATCCTTAACATAAACATCAATAGTTGTAGTTAATACAGCAGTATCAACTGTTAAAGTTGTTCCGTATGGTGTAGTTGGTATAGTAGAACCACTTGGCGCATAAGCATAGCTATAAGAACCGTTTCCTCCTGTTATACCTGTTATTGTTAATGTTGCAATTTTATTATTACAACTAATTTTTGATGCAGTAACTGTGAAATCAATTTTAGTAGCTGCGCCAACTGTTACTTGTTTGCTGTCAGAAACACAACCTGTTGTACGATCTGTAGCAACAAAAGTATATGTTCCAGGTGCTAAATTTGTATAAGTAACTTTGTTACCATTAACATTTGGTGTACCTGTATTAGGTGTGAAAGTATAAGTAAAGTTACCTGTACTGCTTACATCAGAAACAGTAAATGTAGCGCTACCGTTTTTAGAGTCCACGCATAATTCATCTGTTTTTGCACCTTCAGCTTTAATTTTAACTGCTTGGTCAATAGTTTTTGCTCCAGTAGCAGTACAACCTCTTGCATCTGTTACTTTAAATTCATAACTACCTGGTGTAAGACCAGTAAATGTAGCCGTATTTCCAGTTTGTGCTGTTGGCATAACTGGTCCTGAAGTAACTTCATATGTGTACGGAGCAATACCGCCAATAGCTGTTAATGTAAGACTTGTTGATGGTAAATTACAAGTTACTGCTGCTGGTGTAGAAATTGTAATTCCTGTTGGCGGGTTAAATGCCGGAACTTTAATTTCATTTTCAGCTGTACATCCATTAATATCTTTTACATAGAATTTAATAGTTTGTTCAGCATTTGTTAAGGTAATTGTCTTAGTAGTTACCCCATTATAATTTGTACCACCATCAAAGTTGTACGTATATCCTCCTGCTCCTCCTGCACCAACAATTGTAATTACTGTTGTAGAACTACATGTAGTGTTAGCTGGGAAGCTACCAGAAACTGTAACCTGTGTAGGATTTGTTAATATAACATCGTAAATAGGTGAAAGACATCCTTTACCGTCTTTTACTTGATATGTATAAGTTTTTGTATTTGTCGCACCAACAAATGCATCTAAATTAGAATATGTAGCAGAAGTGCCAAAAGTACCTCCGTCAAAACTATATTCGTATGGTCCACCATTTCCGCCCGCCGGTATAACTGTAAAACTTCCGTTGTTACCATTGTAACATTTAGGGTTTATTGGCGTAGTAGATCCTGTTGGCGTAAGTTTAGCATCTACAGTTACTGCAGTTGTCAATGCCGGACATCCTTTAGAATCTGTTACTCTAAATACATAAGATCCTGTTGCTGCTGCTGGATATACATTAGATGCTATCGATGCAAAAGGAGCTCCATTAAATGATACTTCATAAGTATAACCTGGTGTTCCGTTTTGAGCAGTAATTGTAATCTGTGCGTTTGGCGAATTTGTACAATCTAATGGTTTTGTTACCTGTGCAGATGCTGTAACTTGAGTTCCTATCGCAATATTTGTGATTGGAGTAGCTTTACAACCGTTTGCATCTCTAACATAGATAGTATATGTACCTGCACCTAATCCTTCAAATTTCTCTGAAGTTTGGTAATCCACGTCATTTAAGCTGTAATAGTACGGTGCTTTTCCGCCACTAACACTTACAACCAAAGTTGCTTTATTTCCACTATCATAACAAAGATCTGATGATGCATCTAAAGTAGCTGTAGGGGCAACTGCTCCAACAACGTTTACGATATCAGAATCTCCTGAAGAACAATTCCCAGAATCTTTTGCTACTACTACAAAGTCTCCTGTAGCAGTTAATGGTAAATTGAAAGTATCGTCAGTCTGGAATGCAATTACTATTGTTCCGTCTGGACGTTCTAATTGATATTGATAATTTGGTGTTCCACCAGTTGCAGAAGCCTTAATTACAGCTCCGTCCACACATGTTGGCTGAATTGTAACACTAGCAACAGCTGTTACTGCTGATGGAGCAGTTACACTTCTTGTATAAGTAGTAGAACAATTCCCAGCTAAATCATACTGTATTTTTACAGTATAACTTCCTGCAGTTAATTTATCTAAAACAAGAGGAGATGCACTTGAATTTTGTAAAGCTCCACCGTTTACTGAATAATAATATCCTGTCGCAGTATTAAAGTTACTAACAGGAATTGAAATTGTTCCGTCAGCTTTATCAATACATGTCAAGTTACCAATAACTGGAGTATCAGCAACAAAACCTTTGTTATCTTCTATGATAACTGTAAAGTCTTTCTCTGCACCACAAGTTTCAGGAATTTGACGTACCCAAATATCATCAACAGCTAAGTCATTACCATCAATTACTTGGCTATAAGATAAGATTACGAATTCTAAAGATGTGTTATTTCCTGGATTTAAAGTTAAAATCTGACCATTACCTAAATCGGTAGTATTATGCCATTTCTCATCTCTTGGAATTTCTTGTGTATCCTTAGTTGCATCAGCTGAGATAAGTTTACCATTCTTTTGAAGCTGGATAGTCAATCTAGGAGATGGCAAATTGTTATTCTTACTTAATAAATTAAGCATATATAATGATACCTGAATATCTTGATTCGGTATAACATCATTAATTGTTTTGCTATATAAAACACCTCCAATTGGCACAGTTCCACCAACGTTTACAGCTAAAAATCTACCGTCTGTAATTGCAGGGGTATTGTTTATTACTGCTGTGTTGTCTTTTGGTAAATTCCAATTGAAACCGCTTACGTGCTGAGGAAGAAGAGCTTTTGTAACAACATATTCACCATCATTCAATAAAATAGGCATATAACCACCTACGTTACAATCTTCTACATCATCTTGAGGTTCCCAACAATAATCAGGGTGAATACCTGGTGTTTTAGTATCTGGACCACGTCCAAAATCTTCTCTTAATAAGTTACTATAAGTAGGAACTGTAGTTACTTTATACTTTACTGTAATAGTATGTGTTCCTGACTTAACATCAGTGAAAACATTATTAGTTATAGGCGTGTTTGCTACATCGTCTATATAATATTCGTAAGTATAATTTGCGTTTTGAGGATTTCTAACTGTAACAGTTGTTGAAGCTTTTCCGTCGCAAGTATACGTTGTAATTGGATCATCAATTGTTGGATCTCCTGGTTTTGGATCTAAAATAACATTGTAAGGAATAGTAAATATACATCCTACATTGTCTTTAACTCTTAATACATAAGTACCTGGTAAAACCTCTGCTTCATTTTTATTTGGAATCCATCCTTTTCCATCTCCAAAATCATATTCATAAGGCGGAGTTCCTCCTTCTACGTTATTGATACGTACTTTACCTCCTTGATTTACTCCACTTCCATCAGGCAAACTACATCCTGCCAAAGCAGCTACACCTGCAGATGCAGTAAGTGCAGAAGTTGGTCCTGTAATTGTTACATCAACTGGATCAGTAAAACAGTCTTTTCTTTGTTGTGTACCATTTACTGTGTAAGTAACACTATATCTAACCACAACTTTATAATTACCTGGTCCAACATTTAAGAACACAGGATTTGCT
>NZ_JBHNPP010000047.1:0-23973 GCF_042436695.1 Flavobacterium sp. HJSW_4 | reverse complement strand
TGACAAATCAAAAATGAATGGTTTTCATATTTCTAGAACCACTCAGGTTGTTTCTTGGATTATTGCTTCGATTATTGTTTCACTAAATGCAAAATTGGTTTATGATGAAATTACTTCTTGGCTGGAAAGTTCAAATCACCCAATGGTTCTTTGGTTTACGGTTATTCCTCTTGCTTTTGGATTCGCAGCGTTATTATTATACATCATTTTCAAACCATTTATTGCCAAATTCAAAGCGAAGACCATTAATCATTCGCCACACAATCTGAAACTTCATTTTTCTCCTAAAAAAACGCAAGAAGTCAAAAACATCGCGGTTTCTGTTGATTTTTCGAATGCAGATGAAGCCGCACTGAATCATGCTTTCGAATTAGGCGGAATGGATGCCAAATACACGCTTATTCATATTGTTGAAACTGTCGGAGCTTTGATGTATGGAATTCATATTCACGATCATGAAACTACGATTGATGAAAAATTGCTTTTAGAATACAAAGAAATGCTTTCAGAAAAAGGGTTTAACATAGAAACTGAACTTGGTTTTGGAAAACCAAACAAGACAATTCCAGAAATCATCAATAGTGGCGATTTTGATATTCTAGTTATGGGAACCCACGGCCACACTGGTTTGAAAGATATTCTTTTTGGTACAACAGTAGATAAATTGAGACATAAAATTTCGATACCTTTGTTGATTGTTAAATAAAAGGGGGAAAGGCTCAGAGGTGCAAAGGGACAAGGTTTTCCCTATGAACCTTTGAACCTTTGAACCTTTGAACCTCAAAAAAAATGACTTTTTCAGAAGAAAACTACTTAAAATCGATCTATCACCTGACTGCTACTTCGGAGACAGAAGTTAGCACGAATGCTATTGCGGAAATTATGGAAACAAAAGCTTCCTCTGTAACCGATATGCTTAAAAAACTGGCAGACAAGGATTTGGTGAATTATAAAAAATACCAAGGTGTTTCTTTAACTGAAAATGGAAAATTGGCGGCTAAGATGATTGTTAGAAAACATCGTCTTTGGGAAGTATTTTTGGTTGAAAAGCTAAATTTCAGCTGGGATGAGGTTCACGATATTGCAGAACAATTGGAACATATTAAATCGGAGCAATTGATTAATCGTTTGGATGATTTTCTTGGAAATCCGACTGAAGATCCACACGGAGATCCTATTCCAGATGCAAATGGAAGAATCATTAAAATTGAAAAACAGCTTTTATCCGAATTAGAAGAAAACCAAACAGGTGTTTGCGTAGGCGTAAAAGATACTTCTTCTGAGTTTTTGAAATATCTGGACAAACAAGGAATTGCTTTGGGTTCTAAAATCGAATTTTTATCTAAAGAATCTTTCGATTTATCAGTGAAAATTAAAGTGAATGACCGAGAGTTGTCAATTTCAAATAAAATCGCTTCTAATTTGTTTGTGAAGTTGGTTTAACGGCTATTCCGCAAAGATTTTTAACAGAGACACACTAAGATTTTTTGTCAGACTGAGCGAAGTCGAAGTCCCGCAAAGTGATTCAGCAAATGTGGCTTCGACTTCGCTCAGCCTGAGAAATGATTTTCTAGAGATATGAAATTCTACAAACATTCATTTAAACAATTCCTTTTTCAATCATTTCCAACATTACTGGAGAAGCATTTTTAAATGTTGGTGCTTGCTCAATAATACTTCCTGCATTCTTTTTATTTACCTTGAAGGTAACATCATCATTTGTCGTAAATAAAAGTGCTGTTAGAAAAGGATTTTTGATATGTGTTCCCAAAATCAACAAAGCTTCATCAAGAGTGTGAATGCTTTCAATTTCTTCTGTTTTATATCTGAAAGTTAGTGAAATGGAGAATGTATTGTCTTCATTGAGAACCAATCGGAAATATACATTTTTAAGTTCTTTATCGCCCATCGTTTTGGCCAAAGTCAGTTTAGCGAAAGTTCCAGATTGTATGCTTTCTTTAACTCGTTCACAAAAAAGGGCAAATATTGGTTCGTACATTTTTTTAAGATTCTAAGGTTCTGAGATACTAAGAGGCTAAGTTTTTATCCTCTTTGTGTTATATTATTTAACCGCAAAATTCGCAAAGTTTTTTAATTTTCCTTGTGTGCTTTGCGTAATCCCTAGCGAACTTTGCGGTTAAGAAAAATTATTTACCTGTAAATTCAGCTTTACGTTTTTCTAAGAATGCTGTTGTTCCTTCTTTGAAATCAGCTGTTCCGAAGCATTCTCCGAATGATTTTATTTCGACATCAAAACCATTTTTACCATCTGTAAAATTAGCGTTGATTGCTTTTATTGCTTTTCCTATAGCGAAAGGAGCATTTTTAATGATTTTCTGCGCAATTACATTCGTAAAAGACAAAAGTTCTTCCTGAGGCACAACATAATTTACCAGACCGTAATCTTTTCCTTGTTCAGCAGTAATCATCGCTGCAGTCATGATCATTTCCATGGCACGACCTTTTCCAATCAATTGAGGCAAACGCTGTGTTCCTCCATAACCAGGAATTAATCCTAAAGTAACTTCTGGAAGTCCCATTTTTGCATTGTCTGAAGCAATTCTAAAATGACAAGCCATTGCCAATTCCAAACCTCCTCCTAAAGCAAATCCGTTGATTGCTGCGATAACCGGTTTTCTAAGTCCTTCAATTAGATCGAAAAGAGATTCCTGACCTTCAGCCGCCAATTGCGCGCCTTCAACAGTAGTATAATTCGCAAATTCTGAAATATCTGCTCCAGCAACAAATGCTTTTTCTCCACTTCCTGTCAAAATAATAACACGGATATCTTCATCTTTTCCCAATAATTGAATGGCTTTACTAAGATCACCAATTGTTGCTTTGTTCAAAGCGTTCAATTTTGTTGGTCTGTTTATGGTAATAGTCGCGATATTTTCTTCAATAGAAATTAAAAGATTTTCGTAATTCATGACGGTATATTTTATGAGTTGGTGATAGGGAGAGAAACTGTAAACGTAGTTCCTTTTCCGTAAGTTGACTCAAAGGTAATTGTTCCTTTGTAATTTTCTATAATGTTTTTGATAATTCCGAGTCCAAGTCCCATACCACTGGTTTTAGTGGTAAACTTTGGTTCGAAAATCCTTCCAGTGTCTTGTTTCTGAATCCCGATTCCGTTGTCTTTTACAGCAATCTCAACATTATTTTCTCTTCTTTTTACCGATACGACAATCGATTTTTGAAACTGGCTTTCAGAAATAGCCTGTGTAGCATTTTTAACCAAATTGGTAATTACACGAATCAATTGCGTTCGGTCCATTTTTGAGATAATTTCTTCTTCTTCTTTTTCGAAAGAAATATAATCTTCGTTGAAAATATCTAAAGCCAATTCGACAACCTCAACTACATTCAGCGTTTCATTTTGCTGAGCAGGCATCGATGCAAAGTTCGAAAATGCCGAAGCTACAGCGGTCATCGTATCAATCTGTTGAATTAAAGTCTCTGAGTAATCGTTCATTTTCTGTTTTACATCTGGAGCAGAAGGATCAAATTTTCTTTGAAAACTCTGAACCGTCAAACGCATTGGCGTAAGCGGATTTTTAATTTCGTGGGCAACCTGTTTTGCCATTTCGCGCCAAGCTTCTTCACGTTCGCTTTGCGCTAATTTGATGGCACTTTTTTCCAATTTGTCCACCATTCCGTTATAGGCTTTAATCAAGAAATTGACTTCTTTACTGTTTGCCTCTAAAACAATCTTCTCGTTTTTCTGATCCAGATTAGTTTCTTCTAATCTTTCAGAAATCGTTTTTAATGATTTTGTGATATAAGTTGAAAGGAAATACGCTAACGCGAAAGCCACGATCAACATAAAAGAATACACCTGACTTAAACGAATCAAGAAAGTATTCAGCTCATTGTCGTAATATCCGTCGTCTTCCAAATAAGGAAGATTTAAGATTCCGAGCGGTTTAAATTTTTCGTCTTTAATTAAACTGTATGAAGATCGGTTCTTAACTCCGTCTATCGTTTTAATGTCTACAAATCGCTTTTCGATAGAAGAACGAACCAGTTTTAGAATGTATTCTGGAATTGGCGGGGCGATTTTATCAACGGCAAAAGACTCTTTTGAAGATTTTAAAAGCTTTCCGTCAAGACTGTAAATATTGATTTCGATTTTATGAATCTGCGCCAGTTCGTGGATTTTATCTTTAAAAATCAAATCCAGATTTTGGGTTTTCAGCGGATAAGTTGTAGTCGCCAGAACATAATTGATGTGTTCCTTTACCGCATTTTCTTTTCGTTCTAAACGTTCTTGATGGTATTCTTTGGCCTCAGTCTTAAACTGAATAATCGAAATCGAAGCCAATAGAAAAGATGCGACAACAATCAATACAATCATCGACAGGAAAATCCTGGTACGAAGCGAAAGCATTGACATTTTAAAGTTGTTAAGCATATATTTAGTATTCGGTCTCAGTCTCAGTCTCAGTCTCAGTCTCAGCAAAACTGAAAACTGTAACTGCGACTGAAAACTTATATTTAGTGTTCAATCTCAGTCTCAGCAAACTGAAAACTGTCACTGCGACTGAAAACTTATTTCTTTTCTCTAATTCGTTTATAAAATCTAAATCCCAGCATAATTAAAACCGAGAATAAAATAATTCCGATTACGCCGAAAATCCAGTTGATAGCACTTTTTAAAACTACTAAAAAAACAACGGCAAACAAAATTATCGTTGCGCCTTCGTTCCATAAACGCATGAAATTGTTAGAATATTTTACCTCATCGTTCTGCAGTTGCTTAAAAATTTGATGGCATTTTCCGTGGTATAAATACAAAAGAAAAACGAAACACAATTTTACGTGCATCCAAGGCATTGTAATCCACACATGGCCTGCGTCAGTAAAAAACAACATCCAAAAAGCAAAAATACTCGCCAAAACCGCTGACGGCCACGTAATAATGTACCACAAACGGTAGGCCATAATTTTGTACTGCGCCTGTAAAATTTCCTTTTCGGGAGAAGGTTTTTCACTGGCCTCTATTTGATACACAAACAAACGCACAATATAAAACAAACCTGCAAACCAAGTTATGACAAAAATAAGATGCAGTGATTTTAGATAATTGTAGTATTCCATTTCTGTTTTTGTTTCAGGTTTCAAGTTTCAGGTTTTTCCCAAAGTTGGCTAAACTTGGAACGTGAAACTTGAAACAAAATTACTTTGCCCAGTCGTTAATCCAATTAGAAACCGTCTGACACCATTCGTCATCATCATTCAAACATGGAATTGCCAAGAACTCTTCTCCTCCGTTTGCTTCGAAATCTTCTTTGGCGCGCATAGCGATTTCCTCTAAAGTTTCTAAACAATCTGAAACGAAAGCTGGTGTAACAACCGCCAATTTCTTGATTCCTTTTGCCGGCATGTTGTCGATTTCAACATCTGTGTAAGGTTCTAACCATTTATCACCCGCCAAACGAGATTGGAATGTCAAACTGTATTTATCTTCTGGAAGTCCTAATAATTTAATGACTTGTTTTGTCGTTTCGTAACATTGGTGACGGTAGCAGAATTCATGTGCCGGAGATGGCGTATTACAACAAGAACCGTCAATTTTACAATGTGATTTTGTTACATCCGTTTTACGAATGTGACGCTCAGGAATTCCGTGGTATGAAAACAATAAATGATCATAATCAAATCCAACTAAGTGTTTTTGAATTGAATCTGCTAAGTTTTTAATGTAATCCGGTTTATTGTAAAACGCAGGAACATCTGTAAACTTCATGTGAGGAAATTTCTTCTTGCGAATTTCTTCTGCTTTCACCAAAATAGTCAAAGTCGATGCCATTGCATATTGTGGATATAATGGAAAAAGCATTACATCAGTAACTCCTTTATCGCTTAATTCCTGAAGTCCTTTTTCAATTGTCATGCTTCCGTAACGCATCGCTAAAGAAACTGGAACATTTACTAAAGGCTGCACTTTTTTCTGCATTCTTTCAGAAAGAACAACTAATGGAGAACCTTCTTCCCACCAAATTTTCGCGTAAGCGTGAGCCGATTCTTCTGGTCTTTTTCTTAGAATAATTCCGCGAACTAATAATGCTCTTAATAAATACGGAACATCGATCACGTATTTATCCATTAAAAATTCATCTAAATATGGTTTTACGTCTTTTGGAGTTGGACTTTCTGGAGAACCTAAGTTTACTAATAATACGCCTTTCATTATGTTTTTTGCTTTTAAGCTTTTATTTGTTTTTAAAAATTTCGACAAAAGTAAACGCTGTACTTTATTAGAAATATGATAATTATTACTTTTTAATTATTGTTGAATATTCAAAATTGATTTTAAATACTTCGAGAAATTTTCTCTCGCAGATTCGGGAGATTTAGCAGATTTTTATTTTGTGCTAATTCGTGGCAAAAAAAATTTAAACATTCGCATTAATAGACATCAAATACTTTTTAGGTGTTGTTCCGAATTTCTTTTTGAATGCCGCTATAAAATGACTTCCCGTGCTGTAACCAATTTTCAAACCCACTTCATTTACATTATAAGAACCGCTGTCTAATAATTTTCTAGCGAAATCCATTTTATAATCGAACAAGAAACCGTAAACCGTATCGCCGTAAATTTGTTTAAAACCCATTTTCAGCTTTTTCAAATTCAAACCAATTTCATCTGAAAGCTCTTGCAATCCTGGCGGTTCAGCCATATTAGCGATGATGATTTCTTTTGCTTTTCTAATTTTCAAAACATTGTCTTCGTCAATCAAAAACGGACATTGTTCTGCGTTTGGATCTTCGGTTCTGTTGAAATACAAACTCAATAATTCGTAACCTTTTCCTTTATAATAAAGGTTTTTTATCGACGGATGAAGATTATAATGAAACAACTGACTCAACACAATCGCCATCGACGGACTGATATTTCCTTCGTTATAATACTTCTTATCCTTATTGTCAGGACTTAGAAAAGTAATATAATTAGCTTCAGCAGAAAACAACGCGTGAAATTTCTTGATTGAAACAATTACCGAAATCACCCACGAGTTTGGAGCGAGTTCTAAATGAAGCGGTAATTCTTTCTGCGGATTGTATAAAAGCAACGATTTTTCTTCTTTCAGCTCCAAAGCATAAGTACCTTGATTGAATAAGAATTTTGCATTCCCTTTTATCCCGAAGTGAAACTGTATCAGACCAGTACCAACGATTTCATGCTGAGCAAAAAATGGTTCGGCACCGTCGTTTTGAAAACGGATCAGCGTAAAGTCGTCTTCAATTTTTATAATTTCTTGAGAACCCATAGCGATATTTTTTTGAAACTAAAATCAAAACAAACTTCAAATGTTATTTAGAATCACTCTAAACTAATCACTTGTAACGAGTTGATTTTGCTACAAAAGTAGTCCTTTTTACTCAAAAACACCCATTTAGGTTCAAAAAAACATACAGCGACATAAAAAGTACTTTTAGCGTTATTTTTATCGATGGTATAGTAATAATTTTGTTGCACTTTATAATGAAGTGAATTTATGGAAAACAATAACGTACCGAAACACCTTTATTTTTACTCAGTTGGTCTGAGTTATAAAAAAGCTGATGCTGAGGTAAGAGGTCAATTTAGTTTGGATGCCGTTGCGAAAACTCGCTTATTGGAACAAGCTAAAAACGATGGAATAGAAAGTTTAATAGTTACTTCAACCTGCAACAGAACCGAGATCTACGGTTTTGCAGAACATCCCTTTCAATTAATAAAACTAATCTGCGATAACAGCAATGGTTCTGTTGACGCTTTTCAAAAGGTTGGTTTTGTTTATAAAAATCAAGAAGCAATTAATCACTTATTTCGCGTAGGAACTGGTTTAGACAGTCAGATCTTAGGTGATTTCGAAATTATATCTCAAATTAAAACCAGTTTCGTTCATTCAAAATCTTTAGGATTAGCGAATAATTTCATGGAAAGACTGGTAAATGCGGTTATTCAAGCAAGCAAAAGAATTAAAAATGAAACAGAAATTAGCTCTGGCGCAACTTCGGTTTCTTTTGCTTCGGTACAATACATTCTTAAAAATGTAGAAGACATCAGCAACAAAAACATTTTGCTTTTCGGAACTGGAAAAATCGGAAGAAATACGTGCGAGAATTTAGTAAAACATACTAAAAACGAGCACATCACTTTAATAAATCGTACTAAAGACAAAGCAGAAAAATTAGCAGGAAAATTAAATTTGATTGTTAAAGATTACTCTGAATTGCATTTAGAACTTCAAAAAGCCGATGTTGTCGTTGTGGCAACAGGCGCTCAAAACCCAACAGTTGACAAAGCGATTTTAAATCTGAAAAAACCTTTATTGATTTTAGATTTATCGATTCCGAAAAACGTTCATGAAAATGTTGAGGAATTGGAAGGCGTAACTTTAATTCACATGGATTATTTGTCTCAATTGACAGATGAAACTTTGGAAAACAGAAAATTACACATTCCGGCTGCTGAAGCCATCATCGAAGAAATCAAAGAAGAATTTGTTACTTGGATGAAAGGTAGAAAGTTCGCTCCGACAATTAATGCTTTGAAAGAAAAACTAAACGCTATTAAAGCTTCGGAACTAGATTTTCAAAGTAGAAAAATTGCGGATTTTAATGAAGAACAAGCTGAAATCATCAGTAACCGAATCATTCAAAAAATTACTACACATTTCGCAAATCATTTAAAAGACGACGATACCATGGTCGATGAAAGCATCGAATGGATCGAAAAAGTCTTCAAAATAAAAGCATCTTAAATAAAATTTTAAACCATATAAGTTATATAAGTTCATTTAAAAACTGTGTTTTACCCAAACCGCTTAAATTACTTATATAACTTATATGGTTCAAAAATAAAAACAAGTTATGTTAGTTTGATTTACAAGTATGTTTACCCAAACTGCTTAAATTCACTTATATGACTTATATGGTTCAAAAAATAAAACATGGCTGAAAAAACAATCAGAATAGGAACGCGTGACAGCGAATTAGCACTTTGGCAAGCGCACACAGTAGAGAAAAAACTAAACGATTTAGGTTATAAAACTTCTATTGTTGCGGTAAAATCTCAAGGTGATATTATTCTGGATAAACCTCTTTACGAACTAGGCATTACGGGAATTTTCACTAAAACATTAGACATTGCGATGATCAATGGCGATATTGATATTGCGGTGCATTCTATGAAAGATGTTCCAACGGCTTTGCCAAAAGGTATCGTTCAAGGTGCCGTTTTAGAAAGAGCTAATGTTTTAGATATTTTAGTCCATAAAGGAAATCCTGATTTTACAAATCCAAGCACAATTGCAACCGGAAGTCTGCGCCGTCAGGCACAATGGTTTAATAAATATCCTAACCATACGGTGGTTGATTTACGCGGAAACGTAAATACTCGTATGCAAAAATTGCAAGATAACAACTGGGACGGAGCTGTTTTTGCCGCTGCAGGTTTGGAGAGAATCAACTTGAAACCAGAAAATTGCATCGATTTAGATTGGATGATTCCTGCGCCTGCACAAGGAGCAATGCTTGTAGTTGCGATGGAAAATGACAATTATACTTTGGATGCACTTTCTCAGTTAAATGATATTGAAACTGAAATTTGCACATACATTGAACGTCAGTTTTTAAGAACGCTTGAAGGCGGATGTACAGCACCAATTGGAGCTTTGGTTACGTATAATGAAGACGAAGATACTCTGCATTTTCAAGGAGTTTTACTTTCTATTGATGGAAAACAAAAACTGGAAGTCAATAAAACGGTTGACATTTCAGAATGGAAAAAGTTAGGTTTCAATTCGGCTCAAGAGATTTTGAATAATGGAGGAACGGAATTAATGCAGAAAATTAAAGAATCTCTAAAGAAATAATGGCAAACCCAGTTCAAATAGTATCTACAAAAATATTATCTCCTCTTCACAAACAAGAGCTGATGAAATATGGAGTTGAATTAATCGAAGCCGATTTCATTAAAACTGAAACTAAACCTTTCGAATTGAAAGACCTCAACGAAAGTTTAATTTTCACCAGTCAGAATGCCGTTCACAGCGTTTTATCTGATCCAAAATCAGAAGAATTAAAAAAGAAAAATGTGTACTGCGTTGGACTTAAAACCAAAACGCTTTTGAGCGATAATGGCTTTAATGTAGTTGCTTACACAGGTTACGCTGCGGATTTGGCTGAAATCATCACTTTGATTTATGGAAATGAAAGCTTTACTTTTTTCAGCGGGAATATGAGAAGAGATACTCTGCCGGAAGCTTTAAAAGAAAACGGAATCAAATTCAACGAAATTCAGGTTTACGAAACTACACTTCAACCTCAGAAAATAAAAGCAAATCCAGAAGCGATCTTGTTTTTTAGTCCGTCTGGCGTTAAAAGTTATTTGAAAAACAATACCATAAATAAGCAAATTTGTTTTTGCATTGGAGATACAACTGCGGAAGCTTTAACAAAAATCACAAAAAACATCATCGTCGCAGATCAACCCACAATTGAAGATGTGATCGAAGATGTCATTCACGAATATAAATAAGAACCTTTGCAACTTTGTCACTTTGAGACTTTGCAACTAAAATAAAAAACATGTTAAAAAACGACCTATTTTTAAAAGCATTAAAAGGAGAAACAGTTCAGCGTCCGCCGGTATGGATGATGCGTCAAGCGGGAAGATATTTGCCAGAATTTAGAGAGCTTCGTGATAAATATGATTTTTTCACTCGTTGCGAAACTCCAGAATTAGCTGCAGAAATCACAGTTCAGCCAATTCGTAGAATTGCCCCAGATGCTGCAATTTTATTCTCTGATATCTTAGTAGTTCCAAGAGCTATGGGAATTCACGTAGAATTGAAAGACAATTTAGGTCCGATTATTCCAGATCCAATTCGTACAATGGAACAAGTAAATCAAGTTTATGTTCCAGATGTAAATGAAACTTTAGGTTACGTTTTCGACGCTGTGAAATTGACTAAAGAAATGTTGAACGATGAAGTTCCATTAATTGGTTTCGCTGGTTCGCCTTGGACAATTTTCTGCTATGCTGTTGAAGGAAAAGGTTCTAAAAGTTTTGATACTGCAAAAGGATTCTGTTTTTCAAATCCAGTTGCAGCGCACACTTTATTACAAAAAATCACAGATACGACTATTTTGTATTTAAAAGAAAAAGTAAAATCGGGAGTTAATGCGGTTCAGATTTTTGATTCTTGGGGAGGAATGCTTTCTCCTGTTGATTATCAGGAATTTTCATGGAAATACATCAACCAAATCGTTGATGCTTTAGCAGAAATTACGCCGGTTATCGTTTTCGGAAAAGGATGTTGGTTTGCTCTTGGCGATATGGGCAAAAGTAAAGCTTCTGCATTAGGAGTTGACTGGACTTGTTCTGCAAGAAATGCGCGTTATTTGTCTGGTGGAAACATTACTTTACAAGGTAATTTTGATCCGTCAAGACTGCTTTCTCCAATTCCGACGATCAAGAAAATGGTTCACGAAATGATTGATGAGTTTGGAAAAGACAAATATATTGTAAATTTAGGTCACGGAATTTTACCAAATATCCCAGTAGACCATGCAAAAGCGTTTATTGACGCTGTTAAGGAATACGGGCAATAATAGTTTTCAGTGTTCAGTCGCAGTTTTCAGTTTAAACTGCGACTGAAAACTGTGATTGAGAACTTAAACCTAAATCTATGTTCGCCAATATAAACTTCAATAGGAATTCACCATTCTCATTTATTGAATACGGCTTTCAGGCCTATTACGCTTATGTGTTTTTTATGGTCTGGACCCATCCAAAACTTCATCCCGTAAGTTTGATAAACGATTTGGCAATTTTAATGGCATTTGAGTTTATAATGGTGCATTCGGGAGTTTTTATGGCGGTTATGCCAAAAAAATGGTCTCTTTTTATCTTTTTTCCGTTTTACGGATTATTTGCAATGGGTTTTAATCAATCGGTTGTAAGTACCAATCTTTTATATATTTATCTGCTTACGGTCTTAAACAGAATGCGTTTTGCTTTTTCAAATGTTTCTCCAGAAGTCAGAGGAATACAGATAGGAAAATCAGCAATACGAACTATGTTTTACTTTTTCTTGCTTTTAGCTGTTTGCCTTGGAAGTAGTATTATTCCTCCATTGGGTTTGACAGAAGAGTTTTTAAAAAAATCAGATTATTTTCAAACCGTTAAATCAAGCGGCTTATTTATAGAAAAGCCTTATGTGCCAATTTCTATGGGGTTTATTTATTATTCGTTACCTGTTTTATATTTCATTTATCGAACAATAAAGAAATTTGGACAAGGTTCTCAAAAAGGGAAATTAGTTTACAGCCAAACTACTATCAAATCTAATAAATTCTAAAATGCTAAATAAAGGTTTAAGAGACGAAGAAAAAATCAGAATCGACAATGTCCTAAAAACATTGAGAACTCTTATTTATGTACCTTATCCTTTAAATGCTTTACAAAAATCAGATTTAGAAAATCAACTGAAAGAATTTGGATTAAACATACAAAGTCTGATTGATTATTCTAATGAAGATTTGACAACTTTATTGATGCGCCTTCATTTTGAATGGGAACAATTGGAACAGTTTGCAGATATTTTGATGGAACTTTCAAAAGACGAAAATTATAATTTTGAAGATAAGGCTTTGGCCATCTATCAATATATTCAAGCAGAAAGCAAAGTTTTTTCTTTCGGAATAAATTCGAAAATTTCATCCATTAAAAACAAATAAAATGAGTTTTACAGATTGGAAAACAGACCGAATTGAGAATATTCTTCCCGAAGAATTCTACAAACTGATTGATAAGAATAAAACTCACATTGGAAAAACTTTTCCAGTAACTCTAGCTAATTCTGATTCTTTAGAGAAAGCGCAAAACTTCATTTCATTCAACCTCGAAAAAGAGAAAAATAAAGAAGCTTTTCATTTTTACGCCCGAGATATCCAAACAAACAATTTGATCGGTTATTTGTGCGTAAAAACGATCGATTATCGAATTTCTAAATGTGAATTGGGATATTTTGTTGATGAAGATTATCAAGGAAAAGGAATTACATCAAAAATGGTTGCCGATGCACTTGATTTTTGCTTTAACGAATTAATGTTGAACAAGGTTTTTATCTGTACATCTGAAATCAATTTGGCAAGTCAGCGAATCGCATTAAAACACAATTTCAAACAAGAAGGAATTTTAAGAGACGAATTTAGAAATGGAGATGGCACTTTACAAAACTCCGTCTATTTCGGACTGCTTAAATCAGAATACATAAAATCATGAAAGACAAATTTTACGCATACATACAAAATTTACAAGACCAGATTTGCGCTGGATTAGAAGCTGTTGACGGAACGACAAAATTCCGTGAAGATTTATGGAAACGTGCTGAAGGCGGAGGCGGAAGAACACGCGTTATTGAAAACGGAAATGTTTTCGAAAAAGGTGGCGTAAACATTTCAGCCGTTCACGGGAAACTTCCAGAAACAATGCAGAAAATGTTCAATGTTGGAGAAGCTGATTTCTTCGCTTGCGGATTAAGTTTGGTTCTTCATCCGAAAAATCCAATGGTTCCTACTGTGCACGCCAATTGGCGATATTTTGAAATGTACGACGAAAAAGGAAATGTAATCGAACAATGGTTTGGTGGCGGACAAGATTTAACGCCTTATTATTTGTTTGAAGAAGATGGAATTCACTTTCATCAAATTTGTAAAACGGCTTGCGATAAACACAATTCAGAGTTTTATCCAAAATATAAAAAACAATGCGATTCTTATTTTTGGAATGCGCACCGAAATGAAGCTCGCGGACTTGGTGGTTTATTCTTTGATTATTGCAAAGCAAATGAGCAAATGTCAATGGAAAACTGGTACGATTTTGTAACCGAAGTTGGAAATAGTTTCCTAGAAGCTTATGTTCCGATTGTGGAAAGAAGAAAAAATCTTTCGTATACTCCAGAACAAAGAACATGGCAGGAAATTCGTCGTGGTCGTTATGTGGAGTTTAATTTGGTTCATGACAAAGGCACGTTGTTCGGATTAAAAACAAACGGAAGGATTGAAAGTATTTTGATGAGTCTTCCTCCGCATGTGCAATGGGTTTACGATCATCATCCGGAAGCGGGAAGCGAAGAAGAAAAATTGATCAACGTTTTAGCAAATCCGCGTGAGTGGATTTCATAGTTTAAAAATTTATTGAACACATAGAAACATAGATTTAAAGACCTATCTTAGAGCTGAATTTAGAAAATCATAATTTTAAATTATCTAAAAACTATGTTTCTATGCGTTTAAAACTAATTTACGCCATATTCTTCACCAACATTTTGGGTTGTTTTGCCCAAAATGACACTTTGCAGAATCCGTATTTTAAATCTTATAGTGATAAAATTACTGCCAGCGTTTATTATCTAGACACTTCCAATAGTTTCCAGATTGCTTCAGATAATCAGGATCCGAAAATATATCTTAATCTTATTCCGAATCGACGAGAACAGATTGGTTTCAATTTAAATTATAAAATCATAGATGTTACAATTGGTTTTGCTCCTAAATTTCTGGGCAGAAACAAAGGAGATTCCAATTCTAAACATTTTAATTTCAACACCCGTTTTTATTATAAAAAATGGATGCAGTCGTTTACTTTCATCAATCAAAAAGGATTTTACATCAGCGATGACAACATAACGGCACAATTGCCTCACATGCGAACTACCAAAATCGGCGGATCGACTTCTTATGTTTTCAATGATAAATTCTCCTTTAAAACATTGGTGAGCCAAAACGAATGGCAGACGAAAAGCTCAGGAAGTTTCATTCCCTCCTTCTCTTTTTATTATACCAATTTGGATTTAAACACTCCCGATTCGTCTCCTGGAGATATTTATGTATTTACTTTGGCTCCCGCCTATTTTTACAACTTTGTAATTAGCAATCGGGTTTTAATTGGCGCCGGACTTGCTTTGGGAGCTGGAATCAATGATATTGATGGTGAAACCTCAGCTTTATACCAAGCCGATTTCAATTTAAAATTGGCGTATAACAAAGACCGTTTTTTTGGCTTTGCCAGTCTTAATACCGTAAGTTTTGCGCAAGATGACAAAGTCGATCCAAGGTTGAATGACAATATTGCTACTGTAAAACTTTCTGTTGGTTACCGATTTGACCCTCCAAAAAAAGTAAAAGAAGTCTACGACAATGTCAACAAAAAGATAGGTTTGTAAGAATCTTAACTCGAAATAAGCGCGAAGCCAAATTAAAATGCTTAAATTACAGAGATTTATAAAAAACTAAAATTCATTGTTATGAAAAATATAAACAGCGAACAGTTAAATCTCATGCATTCTGGAAAAGGCTTTATTGCAGCTTTAGATCAAAGCGGCGGCAGTACTCCAAAGGCATTATTGCAATATGGCATACAGGAAAATCAATATACGAATGAAGAAGAAATGTACACTCTTGTGCATGAAATGCGAACGCGAATTATCAAGAGTCCGGCCTTTGACAGCCAATATATTCTTGGAGCAATTTTGTTTGAGAACACAATGGACCGAAAAATCGACGGACAATGGACTGCAGATTATCTTTGGGAGAAAAAACGTATCATTCCTTTTCTAAAAGTTGACAAAGGTCTTTCAGAACTTGCAGACGGAGTTCAGCTAATGAAACCGATTTCTAATCTCAATGAATTATTAGATCGTGCGGTAGAACGCAAGATTTTCGGAACTAAAATGCGTTCTGTTATAAAAGAGGCGAATCAAAAAGGAATTCAAGAAGTCGTAAAACAGCAATTTGAAGTTGGTTTACAGATATTCGAAAAAGGACTTATCCCAATAATCGAACCTGAAGTTGATATTTATAGTTCGGATAAAGAAAAATCAGAACAGCTTTTGAAAGATGAAATCAAGAAACAGCTCAATTCTTTAGATAAAGAAGTAAAAGTGATGCTGAAACTTTCTATCCCAACAGTAAATAATTTTTATAGTGATTTAATGTCTGACCCTCATGTGGTTCGTGTTGTAGCACTTTCGGGCGGATATTCTCGAGAAGATGCTAATCAGAAACTATCAGAAAACCACGGACTGATTGCGAGTTTTTCAAGAGCTTTATCAGAGGGACTTAGCGCTGGACAATCTGACGAAGAGTTTAATTCACAGCTCGGCAATTCAATCAAAGAAATTTACGAAGCTTCCATTCAATAAAAACATAAAAAAATCCCTGAAGTATTTCAGGGATTTTTGTTTTCAATTATTTAGCAGTCATTTCATCGGCTAAATCTAAAGTCTGCAAAATGATGTTTTTATCAGACTTAAAAGAGTTTAGTTTAAAAACGAATTTCAATTTATTGTCAATTAGTTTTTTAGGCGATTCAATTGAAACATCCGAAAACTGAGAAGAAATTCTAGTCATTTTATCCAATTCTGAATCGTTTACATTTTTGCCAAACGTTTTGATGGTTTGCGCAATATTAAGTTTTCCAAAGATGTAGTTTTTGCTCAAGTCTTTTTTGGTGTCTTTTGCAAAAGTTCCGTTTCCAGCGCCAAAGTAATCTTTTGTATTGGCAACAACTACCACGTCTTTATCCTTTAGAATAAATATATTATCGTATTCTTTAGTTCCCACAATTGTATAGACATTTCCGTTTTGAACTAATACTTTTTTGCGAACGCCCAATTGCAATAATTTATCTCCAAATGTTGGATGCGTAGAAGTAAAAACCACAGAAAATAGCGGAATCTCTTTCTTCACTTTCTCCTCCGTTATTTTTTCTTCATAATTCTCATCATAACCATATTTTTTGGTCATTACCTCAACCTCTTTCACATCATATAAAAAAGCACTTAAATCGCCATCAAAAAGTTTAGCCGTAGCTTCTTCATCGACTATTGTTGATATTAAATCTGTAATGAGTGTAATATCTTCTTTGGCCAATTTCGGATTTTGAAATAATTCGGTCATTAACGACGGGAAATTTTCAAGCGCTGCTTTTGTATTCGCATGATATGAAATATAACCCAGAGGTTTCTGAGCAGGGAAATAATTAAAGATATTTTTATTGATTTTTCTATTGCTAATTTTGCTTACAACATCGGCAATCTCTGGAGAATATTCTACCACTTCTTCGATTCGGGCATTATCATTATCAAAATAAAAATCAACATTGATTCCTTTTATAAAATTCCCGAAGTTGTTCTGCATTGGCAAGTATTTGTCGTAACCTCCAAATAATGAAAGCGGATAATTGTACATAGAATACAAACTAGACATAAAACCACCATAATTTACCCATGTCGAAATATCTGCTGAAACATTTATTTTTGGAGAACTTGGCGGTGTAAATCCGTTTTCGAATAATGCTTTTATGATTGCTCGTTGCTTCTCGGCTAAATTTTTATCAAACTCTGCTTGTTCTGCAGTATACTCTTCATACGGATTTCCATCATACAAATGATCGCTTTCAGCAGGTTCATTAAATACTATTGGATCTGTGTTCTTTGCAGCGGGTTCTTCAATTTTTGTTGGGTTTTCAGTCATTGGAACACCATAAACCGGCGCTTCAACCACTGTTCCTTCATATGGTTCTGATATTGAAACAGAATCCATTGCTGTTGAAGTTTCTGCAACATCATAAAATTTAGAAGGAAGTCGTTTTGTTAATTCAATAACAACCAAATAATTGTCATTCCAAACAAATGATCTTTTTACTCCACTTGGCGTATAAACTTCGTATTTTCCGAAATCTTCAATTGAGCTGTTCGTTCCGTTTGCGCCCTGCTTTTCAATTAAATATTTTCTAACCGCCTCTTTACTTTTTACTGGAATTGTAACTTGGTAAAAAGGAACAGAATCTAAGAAATTCCCATGAATCGTAATTTTATCGTCCAATTTGATAATATCAGCATATTTGCGAAGATCAAAATCGGGTTTCTTATCGATGTATTTCGTTAAAATTGGATGATTTAAAACCTCATCAATGCTAACTTTTTTAGCAAGCTGATTTCCATTAAATTGTACAAAATAGTCGAATTTGTCTGTATTTTTTTGCCCGAAAGTAAAATACGTGGCGAATAGAAAAATTAAGGTGTAAAAATGCTTCATAAAATCAAGGCGTTAATTGGATGGTATTATTCATTAATGTCGATTTTTTAAATACGCTGTACATACTTTGCTTTAAAAAAACCGTCTTTTTATTTGCTGAAATCTTGCTGTTTGCATTGCCTACAGCCAAAATGTCTTTATCGAAAGTGTAAATAGAAATAATGCTCGCTTCTTCTAGATCTTTCTTTTTCTTCGGGTCGTTTACCACTTTTTCTGGAACGGGATACGAAGCAATTCTTTCGAAAGTTTTGCCGCTTCCGCTAAAGTGAATCTGATCGCGCTGATTGTTTATCGTATTTACAACGGCATTCAATGCTTTTAGATTCGCATAATTGAGTTTGATAATGAAAACGTAATTCTGAAAATCTGTTTTTGTAGTAACATTTGAGATTCCGTCAATCTTCAAAGCTTTTTCTTTAAAATCAGAGAGTTTGGCGGTAATTTCCTGTTCGTTCGGAATTTTTACACCATCAACTTCCTCCAACCAAATAGCCGATTTGGTTTTAAACCAAGACTTAGAAAAATCAATCATCAAAGTATATTCACCACTTTGATCGTCGTGGTGTTTGATTCTTTCTGTAATCTCAAAACAACTCGTTAAGAGCAGACTGCATAATAAAGCGAGAATTTTCTTCATTATACAAATTTAGATGGAATATTCTAAAAAACCATACTTTGGTTAAACTCTAAATTCAAACTATCAAAAAATCTAAATTTTTAGATAATATTAACGGATTCTGCGATAGGCTAAACGCCTTATTCTGTTCCTTTTTCTTTAACTTTGCGCCACTTATAAAAAGTAATACAACTTCAAAAAAATAAAAAACAACTTCGGTTTTAGAAACAACGATTTATTAATCTGTTTTTCACTAAATCAGGCCAAAATCTGAAATTCTAAAATCTAAAATCTAAAATTATATGTTCCCATTACAAAGAGGCAGAAGATTAAGAGTAAATGAATCAATTCGTTCTTTAGTTCGTGAAACCAGTTTAAGTCCGTCGGATTTTATGTTTCCAATGTTTATTGCTGAAGGCGAAAATGTAAAAGTCGAAATTCCATCAATGCCAGGAATTTTTAGAAGATCTATAGATTTAACGGTTGAAGAAGTAAAAGAACTTTTTGATTTAGGAATTCGCGCAGTTAATATTTATGTGAAAGTTAGCGAAAGCTTAAAAGACAATACAGGAAAAGAAGCTTGGAATACAAACGGATTAATGCAACAAGCTATTCGTGCCATAAAAGCGGCTTGTCCAGAAATGATTGTAATGCCAGATGTGGCTTTAGATCCATATTCAATCTACGGCCATGACGGAATTATAAAAAATGGCGACGTAGAAAACGACAGCACTGTTGATGCTTTAGTAAAAATGGCGGTTTCTCACGCAGAAGCTGGTGCCGATTTTGTTGCGCCAAGCGATATGATGGACGGACGTGTTTTACGCCTTCGCGAAGGTTTGGATGCTGCTGGATTTCAAAATGTTGGAATTATGAGCTATTCAGCTAAATATGCTTCGGCTTTTTATGGTCCGTTTAGAGATGCTTTAGATTCTGCTCCAAAAGAAGCTGATGTTGCTGTTCCAAAAGATAAAAAAACTTATCAAATGGATTATGCTAACCGTATTGAAGCTATTAAAGAAGCTTTGTCTGATGTTGAAGAAGGCGCAGATATGGTTATGGTAAAACCGGGAATTGCTTATTTGGATATCGTTCGCGAAATTAAAAATACGGTAAATGTTCCTGTAACGGTTTATCAGGTTTCTGGAGAATATGCCATGATTAAAGCAGCGGCTGAAAGAGGCTGGTTAGATAACGACAAGATTATGATGGAGCAATTAATGTGCATCAAACGTGCGGGTGCGAATCTTATTTCAACTTATTTTGCTAAAGAAGCAGCAATACTTTTAAAAAAATAAGATGAAAAAGGTTTTATTTTTATCTGCTGTTTTAGCTTTTTCTTCTTGTAAAAAAGAAGGTTCTGAGCCTACAAACGCAACCGAATCTGTTTCTGAAGGAGAATCGGCGAAAGCCAAAAGTCCAGAAGAATTAGGAAAACAGCTTTTTGAAGGAGCTGGAAATTGTTTTGCTTGTCATCAACCAGATCAAAAAGTAGTTGGGCCAAGCATTAAAGAAATTGCTAAAATCTACAAAGACAAAAATGGCGATATCGTAACTTTCTTAAAAGGAAACGCAGAACCAATTGTAGATCCGAGTCAGTTTGAGGTTATGAAAACCAATTTTGCAATTACTAAATCCATGTCTGATGAAGAATTGAAAGCAATTGAAACTTACATTTACAGTCAGTTGAAATAATTGACTTTGAAACCATAAAAAAAGGCGCTTTTATCAAGCGCCTTTTTTATTACTAACTATTTTGATTACCAGATTTTAACACGTTTTTCTGGCTCAACATACATTTTATCTCCTTTTTTGATATCGAAAGCTTTGTAAAAAGCATCAACATTTTGAATTGGCACATAAGCTCTATACATTCCAGGCGAGTGCGGATCTGTTTTTACCTGACTCTTAATTGCTTCGTCTCTTGTTTTTGTTCTCCAAACCGTAGCCCAAGAAATAAAGAAACGTTGTTCTGGAGTAAATCCGTCAATTAAACCTGGATTTCCATGTTCCTTCAAATACAATTGAAGACCATCATAAGCCGCATTGATTCCGCCTAAATCTCCAATGTTTTCACCTAAAGTAAATTTACCATCAACAAAAATTCCAGGAAGCGGTTCTAGAGCGCTGTATTGTGCCGCAAGTTCTCCTCCAAGAGTTGTAAATTGTTTTAAATCATCAGCTGTCCACCAGTCTACTAAATTTCCTTCAGCATTGTATCTTGCACCAGAATCATCAAAACCATGAGAAATTTCGTGACCGATTACAGCACCAATTCCACCATAATTTACAGCTTCATCTGCTTGATAATTGTAGAAAGGCGGTTGTAAGATCGCAGCAGGAAATACAATTTCATTGTACGAAGGATTAAAATAAGCGTTAACCGTTTGCGGAGACATTCCCCACTCTGTTTTATCAACTGGTTTTCCTAATTTATCTAAACTTTGAGCATAAGACCATTTTGATATGCTTTTCATATTATCAAAATAAGTTCCGCCTTCATTTACATTTTTAAGTGCTAAAGCCGAATAATCTTTCCATTTATCAGGATATCCGATTTTAACCGTCAGTTTATTTAGTTTTTCGATTGCTTTGGATTTTGTTTCTGCAGACATCCAAGGCAAGGCATTGATTCTGTTTTCGTAAGCTCTCATTACATTAGCAATCATATTTTTTGCTTTCTCTTTTGCTTCAGCAGGAAATAATTTCTCTACATAAAGTTTTCCTAAAGCTTCTCCCGTTGTTCCGTTCACAACTTGCAAAGCCACTTCTTCACGTGGGCGTTGTTTTAAAGCTCCTGTTAATGTTTTTCCGTAGAAATCGAAATTTGCATTTTCAATATCTGTACTTAAAATAGATGCTGAGCGGTTTAGTACAGACCATTTTAAATATTCTTTCCAAGCTTCTACTTTTTTCTCCGTGAAAGTTTTTTCCAAAGCAATCATATAACGTGGCTGTGCAACATTTACTGTGTCCAACTTTGTCATTCCGATTCCTGTGAAATATTTATCCCATTGAATTGACGGCGTATTCTTTTTCAAATCGGCAATTGCAGTTGGATTGTATTGTTTTCTGCGGTCTCTTCTCTCCACACGATCCAATCTTGGTGCAGACATTTCGATTTCTAAAGCCACAATCTGCTTCGCGCTTTCTTTTGCTTTAGTTGGAGATTCTCCAATATATTGTAACATTCTAGCAACGTGAACTTCGTATTTTTCACGTTTTTCTTTAGAATCTTTATCATCAGCATTGTAATAATCTTTGTCAGACAATCCTAAAGTTCCCGGACTTAATGTTACCGAATTTTTATTACTGTTTTTAGCGTCGGCACTTACGTAAACTCCAAAAAAGCCAATTCCGTTACCTTGCGCTTGCATTTCGGTAAGGAAGTTTTGCAAATCGGTTACATTTTTAATGGCATCGATCTTTTTTAAAGTCGGCTCAAGCGGTTTCACACCTTGCTTATTTCTACTTACAGTATCTAAAATGGTATTATACAAAGCAATCGCTTTTCCTTGATCGGTGTTTGATTTGTACTTTGGATTTTTTGAAGCTTCTTTTAAAATTGCCAATGAATTGTCATCTGTTTTCTGACGCAATTCATTAAAACTTCCCCAAGAAGTTCTATCGCTTGGAATTTCTGTCTTATCCAACCAAGTTCCGTTTACATATTGAAAGAAATCCTGACTCGGACTAATTTTTGCATTCATGTACGAGACATTTATGCCTGGTTCTTTTGGCGTATTTTGGGCATTCACAGCAGTTATAGAAAACATTGCAGATAAAACACCAAACACTGGTTTAGCTAATTGTTTTTTCATAAAAATTTACGGTTTAATGGAAAATACAAACATATTGTTATTATTTTGAAAATTGTGTTAAAATTGTAACTGTAAACTCTCAAATAGAAAGAAATTTCACAAATACAATTCTAAGACTGGTTTTATTAGTCATCATATTGGTTCTAAAAGTTACAAAAGGCTGTTAAAAAAATAATGGAGTAAAGCTTTTAAAATCTCCTTTTCGTATTTTTGCGCCAAATTATTTTTATGAAATCGCTTTTATATAAATACCGCAAATTCTTTATTGTTCTAATAGTATTTTCGGTTGTAACAATATCTTTGTTTTACTCGGCTTTAAAACCTAAAAAAACTCTTCCAATTTACAATCCAGCCGATGTGAATCCTGAACTGGTTGATAGTACTGTTCAATATAAAAGCAAATACCACACAATTGCTGACTTTTCATTTGTGAATCAAAACGGCGATACGATTACCCAAAAAAATTACGAAGGAAAAATCTATGTTGCCGATTTCTTCTTTACCACTTGCGGATCAATTTGTCCAAAAATGTCTACCAATTTGGTTGATGTTCAGAAAGCAGTTTTAAACAATCCGAAAGTAATGTTGCTTTCTCACACCGTTTTTCCTGAAGTTGATAGTGTTTCTGTTTTAAAAGCTTACGCCATAAAATATGGAGTTGTCGACAGCAAATGGAATTTGGTTACTGGCGATAAAAAAGAAATCTACACTATGGCCAGAAAATCATATTTGGCTGTGAAATTAGGAAGACCAGATCAGCTTTATGATATGGTGCATACAGAGAATTTTGTTTTGGTCGATCAAAAACGCCGCGTTAGAGGTTTTTATGATGGAACAAATAAAGAAGATGTAAAACGTCTTTTGGACGACATCGAATTCCTTTCTCAAGAGTAAAATCCCTTATTTTTAGAAAGTTTTAGCATTTGTCCAACGGTTAAATGCCTTTCAATAAATAATAATTGCCTATTTTTGCAATCTAAATTCAATCTAAATAAGCTTGCAAAATACAATACACACTCTGAAAAAAGGCGAAAAAGCCATTATCAAAGATTTTGATATCGATCTTATTCCACTTAAATTATTAGAAATGGGTTGTCTGCCTGGTAGCTTAGTTGAATTGCTGCAGGTTGCTCCTTTTGGTGATCCGTTATATTTAGATATTAATGGTTCTCATGTTGCAATTCGTATTGAAACAGCTCGTGAAATTGAAGTTGAACTTATCAAAACCAATTTATAATGAGCATTCAGAATATCAATGTTGCCCTTATCGGAAATCCAAATACCGGAAAAACTTCCGTTTTTAATCAATTAACAGGTCTTAACCAACAAGTCGGGAATTATCCTGGAATCACGGTTGAGAAGAAAATCGGATTCTGTAAATTACCTAATAACATAAAAGCGAATATTCTAGATTTACCTGGAACGTACAGTTTGAAC
>NZ_JBHNPP010000046.1:0-24993 GCF_042436695.1 Flavobacterium sp. HJSW_4 | reverse complement strand
AAACTTATGTGAAGCGGAATTTAATTGATAAAATTGCCAAAAACAGTTCGGAGCGATTATCTGATAATTACTTTTTTGACAATATAAAAAAAATCAATCTTAAAATAGATCAACTTGTAAATACTCCGAAAGCTGAGATTCCATTGACATTAGATGCTGTTTTCAATCAGAAAAAGACACTAAGCGCACTTTGGAAAGAGATCAATACTTTTAATGATGAAAATAATCCGCTTGACGTTTATAACTCTAGTGTTAATCAGTTTCTTCTAGGCGCTTATCCAAATGATAAAACGATTAATCAATATCAAATGGATAATCTTAAAACAAATCCGTACCTCAACGAAGCCGTAAATATCATTAATGAATTTAACGGTGGCATTAAATAGTTTTGTTTCAAGTTTCAAGTTTCAAGTTTCAGGTTGTGCTAAACTTGAAACTTTTGCCATGGCAAATCAACTTGAAACCTGAAACTTGAAACTCAAAAATCATCCTTAAAAAAAGAATTGTTTTGTTTTTGTAAAAATTAGGAAAACCGTATTTTTGCATCACAAAACTAAAAATTAGAAATGGGAAGAGCGTTCGAATTTAGAAAAGGAAGAAAAATGAAACGTTGGTCTGCAATGGCCAAAACATTTACCAGAATTGGTAAAGATATCGTAATGGCTGTTAAAGAAGGCGGACCAAACCCAGATGCCAATTCTAGATTAAGAGCTGTTATACAAAATGCGAAAGCTGCAAACATGCCTAAGGACAATGTGGAGCGCGCAATTAAAAATGCAAGTAACAAAGATACTGCTAACTATAAAGAAATTTTGTTTGAAGGATATGCTCCTCACGGAATTGCAATCTTAATTGAAACTGCTTCTGATAACAATAACAGAACTGTAGCTAACATTCGTAGTTATTTTAACAAATGCAACGGAACAATGGGAACTCAAGGTTCTGTTGAGTTTATGTTTGACCACACTTGCAACTTCAGAATTGCAAATAATGGTCTTGATGCTGAAGAATTAGAATTAGAATTAATCGATTTTGGTGCTGAAGAGGTTTTTGAAGATGAAGACGGAATCTTAATCTACGCTCCTTTTGGAAGCTTTGGTGCTTTACAAAAAGAATTAGAAAACAGAGGTCTTGAAATTTTATCTTCTGGTTTTGAGCGTATTCCGCAAATCACTAAAGAATTAACTGAAGCTCAAATCGCTGACGTTGAGAAATTGATCGAAAAAATCGAAGAAGATGATGACGTTATGAACGTTTATCATACAATGAAAGAAGAATAGTCTTTCTGTAAAAATATATTTTTAAAATAGCTCTGGATTTTTCTGGAGCTTTTTTGTTTTAAAGAACTTTCGCTTAATTCAAATAAAAAATTATATTTGCTGATATCAGAAATAAATCAATTTAAAACTTACGTTTATGCAATCCTCAAAATTCATGAAATTTGCCGTAATCGCACTAGTAATTTTATTTATCGTTATCAGTGTTATTAGCTAAAAAACAAATACAAGTCTCCAAATATTAGGAGACTTTTTTGTTTTGGGGAACTTATCTTTATTCAAATAAAAATTTATATTTGTTTCTATAGCTAATGACAATCAAACCTTCCAAATGAAACTAATAGAAAACTTCTACTGCATACAATCTATAAATTTTAAGGATGATGTAGAGGGAATAAGTTCTATCAGAACAGAACTCATAAGACCTTCAATAAAAATCTTAGATGTAGAATATTCTGAGAAAAAGACTTATACGAGAGACTTAGTCGGCTATTCGACTCCTCCTTCTGATGAATATTTTACTTTGGGCGAATTAATGTTCTTATCTAAAACATACGGATTCGAAATTGAAGAGCAATCGAATTCTCAAGGCTATTATTGGAGCGTTTTAAAAATCCACAAACTTTATGACGGTCACGGTTATATTACTTTAATGGAGCTGGATGGAAAAGAATATTTAAGAATTGAATTTCTTCGCTGGCAATTTGATTGCCAACCAAGAGGAGCAGGAGAAGATATGTTGGGAGAAGATGTTAATTATATTCTCGGCATTTGGGAATCTCCATTGTTGACTGATGAAATAGTAGCAAAACTAAAAACATCTAGAGGAACATATTACAAGGAAATAACCCTTTAATAAAGTAATCATAATAGACTCCAAAACTTCTATTCTTTATTGCCAATTATGACCAAAATTTCAATTATCAAAAAAATACAGTTAGGAGAAGAACGATCGTTACCTCTTCACCATCCAGATGCTGAATTGTGTTTTAGTTTTTATTGCGGTAGCGGAAAGATTAAACATGAGGCTGTACTTTCATTTGCAAGCTCTAATTTCTTGCGTTCATTAACAGAAAGTGGTCAGCTTTCAAATTATGATTTAGCACAAAACTACGTGACTAAACTGCAAGATTTAGAAGATCAAAACAGGAATTTTCCGTACAGATATCAATTTTATAATTCTAAAGAATGCAATAACGATTATCTTATCATTTTTGATATTAATGAATATCGTGATTATTATGGCATTTTTGTATATGCGGTTTTACAAATAGAGAAAAATTAATTAGCACACAAAGATTGGTTTTAACACAAGCTGTTCTAGAGGCATTATTTTAATTGATTTTAAACTAAGTTTAAACATTTCAAAAAATAGCATTTCGATTATATTTGCAATACCTCAAATAAATTTAAAACCAAAAATGCAAACATCAAAAATTACTCGAATTGCTGTAATCGTACTAGTTCTTTTATTCTTAGTCTTAAGTGTAATTAGCTGCACTACGCATACACATACTCACACGCATGCACCTGCACCATCTGGTAAAAAAATACCACCAGGACAAGCCAAAAAAATGAATGGAGACAAAAGTGCAAAAGCTTACGCTCCCGGTCAGCAGAAAAAGAGATAAAAATAAGCCTTCTGAATTTCAGGAGGTTTTTTATTTTTATATGAATATAATTTTAACTTAGCTTTCGTCAGATACACAATTAAACCAACAATTTATTTTGAAGATAAAGAACTTTGGATCTTTAATAATGAAATTCTAGATACGCCTTTTTCAATGATAGAAGATGGAATTACAAGTTGCAAACAAGTAATGAGCGGAGAATATCCAGAAATATCATGGGGCTTGGAAGTGTCCAAAATATTGATTCATAAAGAAATAAGTACGTTAGAATATCATGGAAAATTTGTGACCGAAATACCAACTGAAGAGATTTGCGAAATGCTCGAGAAATACAAAGACAAATTAAAGGAGTATGAAAACGAAGCTTAATGTGTTTTTATTCTACTAAATAAAGTCAAAAAAAATAAGACGATGATAACATTTAAAATTTCTAAAGAAGTAGAAGAAAGCATCCAAAGAATAAATCCTTATGGTAGAATTGTTGGTGACTGGACAGGCAAAATTGTTATTAATGGCAAAGAAGACTTAACGTCTATCAATGCGGTTACTTTACTCAAAAAATTGTTGAACATCTCGGGAAAGCCTACCAAATTATTAATGTCTGACATGAACCATGTAAAAACAAACGATTATGCAACATGGACGGCAGATCAAGAAGACTTTGATTCCTGGCTAGACAATCTTGAAGTTATTGACGAAAGTATAGAACGTACTCTAGCAGATTATTATTTTGACATCTGCCTTGAAGGAAGCAAAAAACATATTATTAAAGATGCTGCATTTTTTTCATTAACTGCTGATGAATATCCGGCAAACAGTATTGAATTATCATTATGGATGAAAATAAATATTTTTTCAGAATTGATATGGGCTGGATTCAATGAAGAATTAAACCAGCCGAATAAACTTTTATTGGGCAAAGAATGCGCAGAGTATAATAGAAGTGTTTTGGCAAGCCTATTAGAAAAAATAAAGAAAGATTTTGGAATAGAAGAGCCCTTAACTTTTGAATCTGAAAATATGGATGGAGCGTATGAAAATGGTTTTAAAAATGATTGCAGTCAGTTTAGGTTTTAGCATACTAAAAACCGCTGCTAAAAAAAAGTTATAGGTGTTTAATTAAATATATTCTCTAATAATCTGTATCGATTATTCAGGACTAGTCATAACTTTAATTATTCTCTATAAAACTCTTTATAAGGCTTGCATGAGATAACGGTTTGCTTGTATTTTTTAGATCTGTATTGGTCTCGTAATCTAATAATACCACTGTTTTTGTTGCTGAAATTATTTTCAGCTTTTCTACTAAATCGCTAAGATAATTTTTCAATACAAACTCATAAGAAGGAACATATATATTAATTCTTGCGGTATAATAATCCAAAAGCTCTGAAGTGTCTGTTCCTTTTTGATGCCCCAAAACACTGCCATATTTTCTAACAGTTCTTTTTAAGTTTTTCATATTTTGAATCGAAAACTTAGATTCATCAATTCCATGATTTTCAAAAACCTTTAAGCCTTGCCAAACACCTTCGACAGATTCGCTATAACGATTATCTGAAAAAGGAATTGGAATATTGCCAACAGGATAAAAAGGACTAAATTTCACATAATCATCCGCAGCTTTTGATGTCACATCTATTATTTCAGAATTTGGGTATTCTTTTTCAATATTTTGAATTGATTTTCTTCTATTACAGATAACTATAGGCATTTTGACTACTTTTTATTTCTAAATTATCATACTATTTTTTAGCACTTGTATTGATCACCTTAATCAAATAAGTACCTTCAGGCAAATCACCAATATTAGAAGCATTGGCAGTCATTATCTGTTTCCCTTGAGAGAAAACTTCAATAGTTTTGCCGTTGTTTTTACTAGTGTCAGGAGCAGCTACAGGGGCAGAAGTTTTTGCAATTGGAGCAACAGCTTTTTTTGAAACATTTGGAGTTGTAGAGTTTGAAACAGGTGCTGCTTCTGTAGCAGTCATGCCATTTGGTTTTGAACTATTATAGGCTTCTAAAACCTGTTCATCTGTCATTGCAACAGTGTACAATCTTAAATCATCGATATCTGCGTTGATACTCGTTGAGGTATTTAGTTTTCCTAAGTTCAAAATATAACCTTTTGCCGATCGCTGAATTCCGTCAGCAGATTTTAATAATTCGCCATTTCGGTAGATTTTGGAAACATTTCCATCATAAGTAATACTATAGAAATACCAAGTCTCTTTTACTAATGGCACTGAAACGATCACGTTATTTGCATCTCCCCATCCTACTAGACTTAAATCTGCATTACCTCCTACTACCGGCTGTTGTATCAGTCCGAAATATTGTCCATTTACAGCAGATCCATAACCAAAAATATAATTGGGAACATTTACCGCATTAAATTTTACCCAAATTGACATTGTTTTAGGTTTATTATCTTGTGGAAGCTCGCCTACGACGGCTTGATAAGCTTTATTTGTAAGTCGTAACGCGCTTCTCGGACTTGCCATTCTGTCGTTTACAAAAAGTGGTGTTCCTAAAAAAGAAATCGAATTATCGGCACTGTTTAAATTTCCATTGAAATTAAATTCCTGCACTGGATTTTGCGCATTCGCAGTTAAAAAATTTACAAACATTAAAGTGAGTAATATTTTTTTCATAGTTATAACTTTTATCAGAATAGTTTTATTTTAAGGCAAATAGCAACTGATTGTAAAATTTAAATGTTTTTAGATTTTACAATTCAAAATTTCGTTCAATATTTTTAGAAAATTTGTTAAAACTATAATTAAAATTCAGCATATACAAGCAATTCCTACATACAAATACACAATTCTCACAAAAATGATTTTTCTACTTCAATAGCGTTGTTTTACAAAACATTTTAAGTTTGATTGCACTCGTTTATCTAATCTCACTCTACCAAAACAGGATTTTTTTTGGATTCTGTCCTACATTACATTTTTATTTCTAACTTTAACATTACAAGCTGACAATCAAAGAAATAAACTTTAGTATGAAGAAAACTTTACTCTTATTTTTTCTTTTATTTTTCTTAAAAATCAGTGCACAGGTTTGTGATACTCTTGTACTGAAAAACAATGATATTATTGTGGGTGAAATAAAAACAATGAATAAAGGTATTGTACAAATAGAAACCGATTACAGCAAAGATGATTTTAAAGTAGAATGGAAATATGTCAAAAGTATTGGTTCTGAAAGAGTTCATATTATCAATCTTTCTAACGGAAATCTATTAAACGGAAAAATCACCAAAATCAAAACTCCAAACAAATGCGAAATCACGAATATCGAAACGCAAACCAAAAGTATTATTGATCTTACCGATATTGTGCGCATAAAACCCGTTGATGAAAGTTTTTGGGACAGACTTGATGCAAGTTTTGATGCAGGAATCAAATTGACAAAAGCGCAAAGTTTACAGCAATTAACGGTAAACGTAAATTTAGGCTACACAGCAAAAAAATGGTACGGAACAGCCACTTACAAACAACTTCAATCAATACAAGATGATAGCGAACCTATACGCAGAATTGATACCGATTTAAGCTATGTACACCTACTCCCTAGAGATTACTTTATTCCGTTATCTATTGTAACTTTAAAAAATACAGAACAGGACATTGATCTCCGTATTGTTTCTAAAGCGGGTTACGGGAAATATCTTATGCATAGCAACAAAAAATACTGGGGAATTGCTTCTGGATTATCTTTTAACAACGAACGTTTTACAGGGACCAATGAAACCAATAAAAGTTTGGAGTTATTTTTGGGAAGTGACCTTAATCTATATGATATCGGTGATTTTAGCATTCAGTCGAAAGTGACTGTTTTTCCGAGTTTAACAGAAAGCAAAAGGGTTCGTACCGATTTTTCTGTAGACACCAAATATGATTTGCCATTAGACTTTTTTATAAAGCTGTCCTTTGTTTACAACTATGATAACAAGCCAAAAGAAGGTGCTTCTAAAGATGATTATGTTTTCCAGACCACTTTTGGCTGGAAATTAGATTAAAAAAAGCCTTCTGATCACAGAAAGCTTTCCTTACTATTCCAAAAACTCAAATTGCTTGCGCAATAAAAAACTAACTAACATTTAAAAACTAAAAAACCTTTATTTAGAAGTAATTTTTTTTGACGGAGTACTGGTGATTTTTAACAAATAAGTTCCTTCTGGAAGATCGCTTATGTTTGTTGCATTACTTCCTATTATTTTTTGCCCTTGAGAATATACCTCAACTGTTTTTGGCACACTGTTTACATCATTCGAAGTAATTATCACTTCATTTGCAGTTTTTGCTTTTACGGCAGTTTTTACCGTTTTAGCATCCGCAGGTGCTGCAGCCACTAAATTAGCTGTCTTTTCGCTTTCATATAAGTCTACTACTTGCTCTGGAGACAAAGCCACATTATAAATCTTTAAATCATCTATATCGGCATTAATTCCAACCATAGTATTGATTTCTCCTAATCTGAAAATATTTCCATTAGTAGATCTTGCCATACCTTCCAAATACTTCAATAATTTACCATCACGATAGATTTTAGAAGTAGTTCCTTCATAGGTAATGGTATAATTGTACCAAATATTCTTTTCAAGAGATGTAGATACAATAACGTCATTTGAAGCTCCCCAAGCCGCCAAACTCAAATCAGAGTTAGAAGTTGCCGTTCCTTGTTGCAATAAGCCACAATATTGAGCATTTTGCGGACTTCCATAACCCCAAATATAATTCGCATTTGAAATATCATTGAATTTAACCCAAATGCTAATAGTTCTTGAAGTCTTTCCTTGGGGCAGATTATCAATTACAGCTTCCAGAGCTTTATTATTTAATCGTTGTGCTCCTTTTATGGCTCCTGCTCTGTCGGCTACGAAATTATAGGTGCCAATAAATGAAGTTGTGTTTGCAGTATTGTTTAAAGTACCATTAAAGTTAAATTCCTGAATCGGTGCTTGAGCATTAACATTCAAAAAACTTACAAACACTGCTGTTAGTAGTAATTTTTTCATAATAATAGATTTTAGGGATTAAACAACTATGTTATTTTAATACAGCTAAACTATATTATTACTATATGGAGCTAAAATATTTCCGACAACTTACCAAAATACTCGTTGAAATAACGTTTTTTATGCATTTTATCGTTTAAAAGCTATTTTATAAAATTTATAAATATCGCCAAAACATTAAATTAAAATCAGCATAACTAATAATTTCCTACGTATAAATACGGTATAATCAGCAAAACAATAAATTTTAACTTTTGGCTTTTTTATTTGAATGAGAAAAAGCTGAAATAAAAAAAACTCCATTCATTTTGAATGGAGTTTAAATATTTTGAAAAGTATTAGATTACTTTACGAATTCAATTTTTTGAGCTTCTTCTTCGTTAACACTATCAAAGAAACCTTGCTCGTTCATCCAGTCATCACTGAATACTTTGCTCATGTAACGAGAACCATGGTCAGGGAAAATAGCAATAATATTACTGTCTTTTGTAAATTCTCCTTCTTCTGCATATTGTTTAATGGCTTGCATTACTGCTCCAGAAGTATATCCAACAAATAAACCTTCTTTTCTAGTGATTTCTCTTGCAGAGTGCGCACTTTCTTCGTCGGTTACTTTCATGAATTTATCAATAATATCAAAATCTGTAGCAGACGGAATTAAGTTTTTACCAAGACCTTCTATACGATAAGGGTAAATTTCTTTATTATCGAATTCTTTTGTCTCGTGGTATTTTTTCAATACAGATCCAAAAGCATCAACTCCTAAGATTCTAATATTTGGATTTTTTTCTTTTAAGAATTTTGCAGTTCCTGAGATAGTTCCTCCTGTTCCGCTGCAAGCAACTAAGTGCGTGATTTGTCCTTTTGTTTGTTCCCAAATCTCTGGACCTGTAGAGTTGTAGTGAGCATCAATATTTAATTGGTTAAAATATTGATTGATGTAAACTGAACCTTTTGTCTCTTCGTGCAAACGTTTTGCTACATTATAGTAAGATCTTTCATCATCTGCAGAAACGTGAGCCGGACAGACATACACTTTGGCGCCTAAACTTCTCAACATGTCAATTTTGTCCTTAGATGATTTTGAGCTTACCGCTAAAATACAATTGTAACCTTTAATAATGCTTACCATTGCTAAACTAAATCCTGTATTACCAGATGTCGTTTCGATGATGGTATCTCCCGGAGATAGAATTCCTTTTCTTTCGGCTTCTTCAATAATATATAATGCTATTCTATCTTTTGAGGAATGACCTGGGTTGAAAGCTTCTACCTTTGCGTAGAAATTTCCTTCTAACTCTTCGGTAATTTTATTTAGCTTAATAAGGGGGGTGTTTCCTATTAACTCTAAAACATTATTATAAGCAGTTATTTCTTCTTTCATAAAAAAATAGTTAATCAAAGGCCTTTTTTAAATTAACCTTGATAGGTTGCAAATTTAACAAAAAATTTCTAATTAGCTTTTAATTTTTTCTAAATCTAATAAAAAACTAAATTCTTTTGCTAAGTCTTTTAAAGCCTCGAAACGTCCCGAAGCCCCACCATGACCCGCATCCATGTTTGTATCTAAAAACAAAAGATTATTATTTGTTTTTAAATCTCGCAATTTTGCAACCCATTTTGCTGGCTCCCAGTATTGTACCTGCGAATCGTGTAATCCGGTAGAAACATACATATTAGGATATTCCTGCGCTTTTACATTATCATAAGGCGAATATGATAACATATAATCGTAATATTTTTTATTGTTTGGGTTTCCCCATTCGTCATATTCTCCAGTTGTAAGCGGAATGCTGTCATCCAACATTGTGGTAATTACGTCTACAAAAGGCACCTGAGCGATGACTCCGTTATATAATTCAGGAGCTTCATTTACAATTACTCCCATTAAAAGTCCTCCAGCAGATCCTCCTTCTGCATATAGATGCTCCGAAGAAGTATACTTTTGGTCAATTACAAATTTAGAGCAATCGATGAAATCTGTAAAGGTATTTTTCTTTTTTAACAGTTTTCCGTCCTCATACCATTGTCTTCCTAAGTCCTCTCCTCCTCTAATATGAGCAATTGCGTAAACAAATCCTCGGTCTAAAAGCGATAGTCTTGTCGAAGAAAAATAAGTATCCATCGTAATTCCGTATGAGCCGTATGCGTAAAGCAACAAAGGATTTTTACCATTTTTCTCTAATCCTTTTCTATAAACCATAGAAATAGGCACTTTTACTCCATCTCTTGCTACTGCCCAAACTCTTTCTTCTATATAATTGTCCTTATCAAACTTTCCTCCTAAAACCTCTTGCTCTTTTAAGATTTCTTTGGTTTTAGTCTTCATATTAAAATCAATTACAGAAGATGGCGTTGCCAATGATTGATAGCTATAACGCAAAATATCCGTATCAAAATCAACATTTGTTGTTGTATACGCATTGTATGTCTCGCTGCCAAAAGGAAGATAATAATCTGGCTCATCACCCCAAGGCATGATTCTAATATGATTCAATCCATTTGAACGCTCTTCTACAACTAAATAGTTTTTAAATATCTCAATATCTTCCAACAAAACATCTTCTCTGTGCGGAATAAGATCTACCCAGTTTTTCTTTCCTGTTTTGTCTTCAGGCGTTTTCATTAATTTAAAATTAGTGGCCTTATCTTTATTGGTTAAGATGTAAAAAGAATCTTCATAATGAGAAATACTGTATTCTAATCCGCGTACACGTGGCTGAAAAACAGCAAATTCTCCATCTGGATTGTTAGAATTCAGAATTCTATATTCAGTTGTCAAAGTACTTCCAGAACCAATGACAATATATTTTCTTGATTTTTCTTTACTTATAGATACATTAAAAGTATCATCAACTTCATCATAAACCAAAACATCGTTTTCAGATGTTGTATTTAATTTATGTCTAAAAACTTTATCAGCTCTTAATGTTTTTTCATCTTGTCTAACATAAAAAATAGTATTGTTGTCGTTTGCCCAAACAGAAGCTCCCGTAACATTTTCTATTTTATCAGCCAAGATTTCTCCTGTTTCTAAGTTTTTTATTTGAATAGTGTAGATTCTTCTTCCCACAATATCCACTCCGAAACTGGCAAATTTGTTATCTGGACTAATGCTTAAACCTCCTAATTTGAAATAAGCATGACCTTTTGCCATTTCGTTACAGTTAAAAAGAATTTCTTCTTCTGCAGAAAGGCTTCCTTTTTTTCTTGCAAAAATTGGATAATCCTGACCTGTTTCAAAACGTGTAATATAAAAATATCCGTTATAGAAATAAGGAACAGAAGAATCATCTTCTTTAATTCTTCCTTTCATTTCTTCAAACAAACTATCTTTTAAGTTTTGGGTATGAGAAGTCATACTTTCATAGTAAGCATTCTCCTTATTTAGGTAATCAATTACCTCCGAATCTTCTCTGTCATTAAGCCAGAAATAGTTGTCAATCCTAGCTTCTTTATGTTTTTTTAATGTCTTTGGTATTACTTTAGCCTTTGGGGCCGATATATCATTTTGCATTTATTAAGCATTAATTTTTTAATATGAAGTCGCAAAAATAGCACAAACCCAACAGAACAGAATTAATTTTTTCTTAAATTATTCTATTGAATTCACACAGCAATATACTAATTTTGTCTGAAATAATTTAAAAAATCAACAAAAATGGATTTAATGGGAATGATGGGCAAACTTAAAGAAACCCAACAAAAAATTGAAGATACAAAAAAGCGTTTAGATACTGTTTTGATTGATGAACAAAGCGCTGACGGATTATTAAAAGTTACAATTACAGCAAGCCGAAAAATAAAAACAATTTCTGTTGACGATTCTTTGCTAGAAGATAAAGAGCAATTAGAAGATTACTTAATTGTAACGTTAAATAAAGCTATTGAAAAAGCTACAAATGTAAATGAAAGAGAATTAGACGCTGTTGCAAGAATGGATATGCCGTCTATTCCTGGAATGGATAATCTTTTTAAATAAGGAACAAAGGCTCAAAGGTGCAGAGGTTCAAAGTTTTCTCTCAAAGCTTTTAAAACTTTGTGCCTTTGAACCTCTGCAACTTTGAACCTTTTTTTAGAACTTCGAAAGTGTTTCTAGCACATAAGTATGCATCACTTCTTTATAATCTAAATGCGTTACAATTCGGAGTTTATTGTGTCCTAACGAACTTATTAGGATATTTTTCTGTTTTAATTTTTCGATTAATAATTGATCGCTATAACCTTCTGCAAGCGAAAAAATCAAAATATTAGTTTCTACAGGTTCGATAGATGAAATCCAAGGTTTTGTGCTTAGGATTTTTGCAATTTCTTTTGCTCTGCGATGATCTTCTGCCAATCTTTCGATATTATGAGCCAAAGCATACAATCCAGCTGCCGCTAAATAGCCAACTTGACGCATTCCCCCACCCAATATCTTTCTGATTCTCAACGCCCTGTGAATATCAGCTTTACTCCCAAGTAGCACAGAACCAATTGGAGCGCCTAATCCTTTAGACAAACAAACCGAAATCGTATCGAAAATAGCTCCAAATTCTCTCGGATTCTGTCTTTTAGCTACTAACGCGTTCCAAATTCGAGCTCCATCTAAATGGAACTTTAAATTATGAGCGTCGCAAACTTTTTTTATTTCTCTTAAATCTTCTAATTCGTAGCAAGCTCCACCACCTTTATTGGTTGTATTTTCAACACAAACCAAACTCGTTAGCGGACTATGATAAAACTCTGGATCGTTTATCGCAGCTTTTACTTGCGCTGCCGTTATCATTCCACGGTTTCCATCTACTAAACAGCAAGAAACACCGCTGTTAAAAGAAACTCCTCCTCCTTCATAATGATAAACGTGAGCATATTTATCAGCAATTAACTGTTCGCCAGGTTGCGTATGCAGTTTAATTGCAGTCTGGTTTGCCATAGTTCCAGAAGGAAAGAAAAGACCAGCTTCCATTCCAAAAAACTCTGCTGTTCTGTTTTCTAATTCAATCACCGTTGGGTCCTGTTTGTATACATCATCGCCGACATGAGCGTTGAACATATACTGAAGCATCTCATAAGTAGGCTTTGTTATGGTATCGCTGATTAAATTTATTTCCATATTCTAAAAACTATATCTTATTTTTGTATGCAAAATTACGTATTACAAATAGTTATTCTCGGCAAGTTAAACAAAATTTAACTCGCTCGTTTCTATAGACCAAATTAACGTAATAATTCTAAAAAACATATAAAAACCTATTAATTAATTTATGACAACAGCCGAACAAGTAAAAGGTATTGTGGAGCGCCTTGGTGCGTTGAGGAGGTATCTTTGACGTCGATGCCAAGCTAATCGAAATTGCCAACGAAGAAGAAAAAACGTTCGCTCCTGATTTTTGGAACAATCCAAAAGAAGCAGAAATCCTTGTAAAAAATCTTCGAAACAAGAAAAAATGGATTGAAGATTATGACAAAGCTGTTTCTCTTACAGATGAATTACAGCTGGCTTACGATTTTTATAAAGAAGGTGAACTTTCTGTAGAGGAATTGGATGAACAGTATGATGCCGCACAAGTACATATTGAGAACATCGAATTTAAAAACATGCTTTCTGACGAAGGTGACAGTTTAAGTGCTGTAGTTCAGATTACTGCTGGAGCCGGAGGAACTGAAAGTTGCGACTGGGCAGGAATGCTTATGCGTATGTACATGATGTGGGGAGAAAGTTATGGTTACAAAATCAAAGAACTTAACTTTCAAGAAGGCGACGTTGCTGGAATTAAAACCGTAACTTTAGAATTCGAAGGAGATTATTCTTTCGGATATTTAAAAGGAGAAAACGGAGTTCACCGTCTAGTTCGTATTTCGCCATTTGACAGTAATGCTAAGCGCCATACTTCTTTCGTATCCGTTTATGTTTATCCTTTGGTTGATGACAGTATCGAAATCGACATTAATCCTGCCGATATCGAAATCACAACTTCTCGCTCGAGTGGTGCTGGTGGACAGAACGTAAATAAAGTGGAGACGAAAGTTCAGTTAGTTCACAAACCAACTGGAATTCAGATTCAATGTTCTGAAACGAGATCTCAACAAGACAACAGACAGCGTGCTATGCAAATGCTTCGTTCTCAATTGTATGAAATCGAATTAAAAAAACAACAAGCGCAACGTGCCGACATCGAAGCTGGAAAAATGAAAATTGAATGGGGTTCGCAGATTCGTAATTACGTAATGCAACCTTATAAATTAGTAAAAGACGTTCGTACAGGTTACGAAACTAGCGATGTTGATGGTGTAATGAACGGAAATATCGATCCTTTCCTGAAAGCCTATCTGATGATGATGGGACAGAAAGAGGAAGAATAGTATTCAGTCGCAGTTTGCAGTCACAGCAACCTGAAACTTTAAACCTGAAACAAAAAAACAAACAGTTATGATAAAATGGGCAGATGTAATTCATTTTACAAATAAAGGAAATCCAACTCCAGACAAAAGAGTGGAAAAAACGGATGAAGAATGGAAACAAATTCTAACTCCAGAAGAATTTCAGGTAACTCGTTTAAAAGGAACTGAAAGATCTTTTAGCTCAGAAATGTGCAGTTTATTCGAACTAGGAATTTACGAATGTAAATGCTGTGGCACCTTATTGTTTGATGCGAGTGAAAAATTCGAATCTGGAACAGGATGGCCGTCTTTTACTCAGCCAGTAAAAGAAAATGCAGTTGGGTATCACGCCGACAGATCTCACGGAATGATTCGCGTTGAGGTAACTTGCAATGTTTGCGATTCTCATTTAGGACATATTTTTCCTGATGGTCCGCCTCCAAGCGGTCTTCGATATTGCATTAATGCACTCTCTTTGAATAAAGTAAAAGAATAAATAATAAAGCGATTCCTATAAAAAATGGAATCGCTTTTTTTAATTAAATATTTAACTAAAAAATATTTAAGTGGTTAATTATCAATTAAAAAACGAGCATAGAAACTTCCTTTCTACAAGGCTTAAAGTTGATACAGGTTTCTTATACGCAATTTTCCGAATTCAATCATATTAACAAACAATCATTTTTTTAATACATAAAATGTTAATTTTGTAATATAAAGATTATTACTTTGAGTTTTTATCAATTAATGCAAGAAAAAATATTAGGTAATTAAAATGTAATTCATTTTATTTGGCAAAAATTAAACCCAAATATCCTAATACTTATTAATGAGATCCTATTCAATTCAAGAGATTAACGAAGTTATCAATGGTGAAATTTACGGCACAACTTCACATAACATTACTGCAACTGAACAGCTTGAAAAAGCGACATCTTCAGAAATTTCATTTATAGGGAATAAAAAATACGAAAAACATTGGTGCACATCTAACGCATCAATTGCGGTTGTAAATGAAGATATTTCAATAGAACCAGGAGAAAACAGAGCATTTATAAAAGTAAAAAATGCAGACTTAGCAATGTCTCAAATTTTAGCACTTTTTGCTCTTCCTACTCCTATTTTTCACACTAACATTCACAAAACTGCAACTGTAGATGAAACTGCAATAATCGGAGAAGGCGTAAAAATTGGAGCAGGTTGCTATGTTGGTCCAAAAGTTGAAATAGGCGCAAATACAACACTTTACCCAAATGTTACTGTTTTAGACGAATGCATTATTGGAGAAAATACTACTATTTGGTCTGGAACCGTAATTCGAGAGCGTTGTCATATTGGTCACGATTGCATTATTCATCCTAATGCTACAATTGGAGCTGATGGATTCGGATTTCGTCCATGTGCCCAAAATGGTTTGGTAAAAATTCCTCAAATCGGTAATGTGGTTATTGGGAATAGAGTTGAAATTGGTGCAAATACTTGTGTAGATCGTGGAAAATTTAGTTCAACTATTATTGGAGACGGTTGTAAAATTGACAATTTAGTTCAAATTGGACATAATAGTAAGTTAGGGAAATTTTGCATTATGGCTGGAAACAGCGGTCTAGCAGGTTCTGTAACCTTAGGAAACGGAGTTATAATTGGCGGAAGCGCATCTATAAAAGACCACACCTCTATTGGTGACGGTGCTGTAATTGGTGCTGGCTCTGGTGTAACAGGAGATGTTCCTGCAGGAAAAACAATGCTGGGTTATCCAGCTGTTGAAGCTCGAGACGCACTAAAACAATGGGCTATTTTAAAACGAATGGTTTGCAGTTCTAAAAAATAATTTAACTACGATTATAAAAAAGCAGAAGTTTAAACTTCTGCTTTTTTATTTAACCGAATTTTAAAATTTCAAACCTTATCACGTGATTATATATTCTATTTATTTCAATTGATTTTGTAAATTAGCCAACACTATTTTATAAAATCAATACTATATCATGGATTTAAACTTCAATAAAAACGAAGATCACAATAAATTACTCCTTTCAGAACTAAAACAAAAATTTGCCAAAGTTAAATTAGGCGGAGGCGAAAAAAGAATCGAAAAGCTTCATTCTGAAGGAAAAATGACAGCTCGAGAAAGAATTGCTTATTTATTGGATGAAAATTCAAAAAGTATTGAAATTGGAGGTTTTGCCGGTGAAGGAATGTATCCTGAACACGGCGGTTGTCCTTCTGGAGGTGTTGTGGTGAAAATTGGCTACATTAAAGAAAAACAATGCATTGTTGTCGCTAATGATGCAACTGTTAAAGCTGGAGCTTGGTTTCCTATAACTGGAAAGAAAAACCTTCGCGCGCAAGAAATCGCGATGGAAAACAGACTTCCAATTATTTATCTTGTAGATAGCGCAGGAGTTTATCTGCCAATGCAAGATGAAATTTTTCCAGATAAAGAACATTTCGGACGTATTTTTAGAAATAATGCTCAAATGAGCAGCATGGGAATTACTCAAATTGCTGCCGTTATGGGTAGTTGTGTTGCTGGTGGCGCTTATCTTCCAATTATGAGCGACGAAGCTTTAATCGTTGATAAAACAGGAAGCATTTTCCTTGCAGGAAGTTATTTAGTAAAAGCAGCAATTGGAGAAACAATTGATAATGAAACTTTAGGAGGCGCTACAACACATTGTGAAATTTCAGGCGTAACCGATTATAAGGCGAAAGACGACAAAGACGCTTTAGACAAAATAAAAAATATTGTAGATAAAATTGGGGATTTTGATAAAGCTGGCTACAACCGAATCAAAGCTGAAAAACCAGCGTTAGAACCAAATGATATTTACGGAATTCTTCCAAAAGCCAGAACTGAACAATACGATATGATGGAAATCATCAAACGTTTGGTCGATAATTCAGAATTTGAAGCTTATAAAGAAGGCTACGGACAATCTCTAATTACAGGCTATGCCAGAATCGATGGTTGGGCTGTTGGAATTATTGCCAACCAAAGAAAAGTAGTAAAAACTAAAAAAGGTGAAATGCAATTTGGCGGCGTAATTTATTCTGATAGTGCCGATAAAGCAACTCGTTTTATTGCCAATTGCAATCAGAAAAAAATCCCATTGGTGTTTTTACAAGACGTTACTGGTTTTATGGTCGGGTCAAAATCTGAACATGGCGGAATTATTAAAGACGGAGCTAAAATGGTAAATGCTGTGAGTAATTCGGTTGTTCCAAAATTTACTGTTATTGTTGGAAATTCATACGGAGCAGGAAATTACGCTATGTGCGGAAAAGCTTATGATCCTAGATTAATATTTGCTTGGCCAAGTGCCGAACTTGCCGTTATGGGCGGAACTCAAGCCGCAAAAGTATTAGCACAAATTGAAGCTTCTTCGCTTAAAGCGAAAGGAGAAAAAGTCGATGAAGCAAAAGAAACCGAGTTATTCAATAAAATAAAAGCACGTTATGATGAGCAGACTTCTCCTTATTATGCGGCTTCAAGATTATGGACAGATGCGATAATTGATCCGTTAGAAACTCGTAATTGGATTTCAATGGGAATCGAAGCTGCAAACCATGCGCCTATAGAAAAACCATTTAATTTAGGAGTTATTCAGGTTTAAAGATTTAGGAATTCTCAACGATACGTTAAATAAAAAGCAAAAAACTTATTTTCAAGGTGTTAAAAATAAATATCTGATTAAAAATTAGTAACTTAGTATATAATTTTTAATCACACAACATCATGGAAAATGTAAAAAGTTTGAATAAATGGGCAAATTCGCACACTTATTTACCAGTTGATTTAGTACGTATTGTTTTGGGTGGATTTTTATTTATGAAAGGGGTCTCTTTCGTTACCAATGTTCAATACCTGCATGATTTGATTTCCCCTATCGACAAGTATGGCGGAGGTATGTTTATGCTGCATTACATTGCTCCTGCCCACATGATTGGTGGTATAATGATTATTTTTGGACTCTTAACCAGATGGGCAATTGCAGCTCAATTGCCAGTTTTATTTGGCGCGGTTCTCATTAACTTTATGGGAAAAATGCACTCCGAAAGTTTAATTTTAGCCTTAGTCGTTTTATTAGTCTGCATCTTCTTCCTGTTCTATGGAAGCGGTAAACACTCAGCAGATTATTATTTTAAAATGCAACAATAACTCTTAAGTCCTCATTTTATTGAGGACTTTTTTTTAGGTGTTAATTAATTCTATAAAATTTCTTTAATTGCGTTTTATGACTTAAATTCGCCGACATGAATTGGATTCGTAAAACCGTTATTTTTATTACGCTTTTGCTTGCTGGACTGTTTGCTTACCAAGCAGACCAAGCTTCTGCACGCATAATCGAAACGGAAAAATCGGATACCAACTTCTGCAAAGATATTCCTGATTCGTCTGCATTTATACAACCGCAAGGAAGTTATCAATTTGCGGCAAACATCAAAACAAATCCTATCGGAATAATTAAATGCTTTGACACGCTTTTACCGCTAATCCCACAGCATCAAACCGTTACCTATATTACTGCATATACTAAACTCTTTACAACTCAAAGTAAAAAGGTTTTAGTCATACTCTATGCTTTCCATTTTTTCTGGTAAATAAATACTTGATTTTCAACTGAAGATTTATTCTTCATCTTTAAGAAAACCGTTTTCAATTTGAGAACTGTTTTGCATATCATTTATTTATTTCATTAAAAACATTATGGAAACTACTACCACAATCATGGGTATTGTGATTTTAATTATTGTCGCTATCCCGGTATATTTTTCTGCACGTTCATCGGCAGCAAGTAAAACAAGAATTCTAAATATTAAGAAAAGATTCAATCCAAATAATCCAGAAGATTTTGATTTGACCGAATCAATCAATAATAAGACTTTAACGATTGATCAGAAAAACAATAAATTCATTTTGATGAATTTCAATCCAAATCAGCAAGAATCAACATATGTCGATTTAAATACAATTGCTTCAAGCAAATTAATTCCGACAACAGATGCTGGTTCAGATACAATCATCAAAATTGATTTTGAATTTCAAGAAAAAGAAACATCTAAAAAAATATTAATTCCATTCTATGATTTTGATGATGACCGCATCAAACAGATTAGTGTCTACCAAGATCATCAGTTTGCGAAAAAATGGCTTAAAATCATCCAAGATTCTATATCACGTTAGTTATTTAATTCACCTAAAGAGGCTCAAAATTGAGCCTCTTTTTTATTGAGCAAACTTATCCGAGCGATCGTGTAAAAAACAATAAATACTATCCCATCTTATTTTGGCATGAAGCAAACATTACATTCAATACAATTATAGCTGAAAGCAAATAATTCTTTTTCATTGATTGTCTCACTCAATAAGGCTTAGATTTCGTAAACGATTCCTGCGAAACAATTGCTTCTTTCATATCAACTTCGCCAGATGCTGTTTTTAATTTTATAGATATCCCTTTTGTTTCTCTTGGTTTGGTATTTCGGTCAATCTCAATTACAAAATTGATAGCTTCTTCTGTTTTGAATTTCTCAAAAATGGCTTTCGATTTTTTTTCATCAAAAAACACATCGCTTTCCATGCGTCTGTCGTTTACATCATGCCAAACAATGTTTATTTTTCTTGGAATAGCACGTTTCTTTACAGGTATGACATTACCGTTTAAAATCAAAAAGATTGATTCAAATTCGCCGTTTATATAATTTATTTTAATAGTTTCTACTTTATCTTCTGATTTAACCTGAGGAGTTAGATTATATTCCCTAAAAAGCGTTTCCCAATATCCAAATGGTATTGTACCGTTTTTAATCTGATGTTTTATTTCTTGTGGCAAATCTTCGTTCATATAATCAACATAATCCTTAATACCTTCTTTGCCTTTCATTGATGGATGAGCTGCTTCCCAATTAACATTATCATCTTCATGAGCCTGATATCGTCCGACAATTATAGTATTCGTTGTACTCCAAACATATACTACAACCATGCCGCCTGGAAACAAGCCGGCGTTAACCACAAAAAGTTGATCTTTAAAATTCTGAACACTTTTTGTTTTTTTATCCCAATAAGGTCTGTCACTACCATTAATCATCAAGGATTCTATTTTATCTGAATCAAGTTAAAAATGCCTGAATAGCTTTTATTCTCGGTATAAGACATCCATGAAATATCTAGTACTTTGGGTGGTATTCCTTCCGCTCTGCCAGAAGAAGAACCGTCATTGTCACCTAAATCTTCACTGTTTATAATTCTATCAAATGGCATATAAACATAACCGCCATTAGGTTTTTCACTCAATAATAAATGTCCCGAAAATATTTCAGCTGGATAGTTTCTTGGTGTACAAACTGCTGCATCCCAAAAATATTTTTTTTCTTTCATACTGTTTTGACATGAAATCAATGTTATATTTAATAGCATTGTTAGTGTTAATAATTTAAAATATCTATTATTCATACTTAGCCCGATATTGTTTTTCGTTTTCTGATAATATTGCTTTGATTATCCATTTGAGGTTCCATACCTACACCGTCCATATTGGCAGAGCAATGCAAATATTTGTTTCGTAAATCAACAAGCATATAATGCTCAGCTACCAATTTATTTTAAAATCTTGCGAATTAAAAAAATCTTCTCCTTTACAACTTGTGGTAATTCTTATTTTATCTTCTATTCTTCTTAATTCATTTAAAAAATTTGGATTATCTTTTCTGAATATATCATAGGGAATTAAGTTTATAGTATCTCCTTTTTTCAAATTATTCAAAGATTTCTTTTTACTATATTTCTTTAGCAATTCCTGAGCATCTTTTTTTGAAACTAAATGATTTCTTTTTTTTATTATAATCTTGAAAGGTTTGCCAACAAGCAAATATTGTTCAAAATCAAAGATGACTTTTTTTGGTTGCTCTTTATTATATATCAAAAAATCATTGGGAGTCGATAAATAATGCCCGTTATCAATAAGATTTGCTGACAAATAGTTAACTGAAGATGGTAACTTTATTTTAAATTCTAGAGGCAGATTTAAACATACACTATCTGATTCTACTTCTATCATCGATTTTGTTATAGTAACAAATTCATCAGATATTATTTCTTCTAGAGCAGGTTTAGGTTTAGAATTACATGAAACCAAAATCAGTAGAACTAACGCATAAATATAATTTTTCATAGAATCTATTAGTGTATAGAAATTGTATCAATAATAAAAGTTACATCTTAATTTTCATTTTTTTTTCATATAATGAAACAATGTATATTTTAATGCAGACTGATAATCATTTTTTATTAATTGTTGTTGTTGAAGATCCTTTAAATTTTTAAACTCTCCATTTAATAATTTATTTAATATTTCTTGGCTTATCGCAGTTGTACCAAAAGCATATCTATCTTCTCCTCCCCCAGAACTACGCAAAAAAACATCAACCCCACGAAGCCCTTTATCTTTTGCTTTTTCAGCTAACTCAAAAACTACAGTGTCCCAATTCTCTTTTATTGGCTCTGTGAGGCTTGGCGAAACAACTGCTGTCAAAAAATCTAAAGGAGTAAAACCAGTCATTATTGTTGCAGGGGTTTAATCCATGGTAAAACTTATTACCTCTAGTTAAGATTTTACCAGTTAATCTTTTTCTTTACAAGAATCATTTTTCCTCCTTCAAATAATGCTCTAAATACTAATGAATCGTTTAGTCTATTGAACTCATTAATTATAATCTTATTTTCCATCTTAAATTTATTGGCGTTTATCAATTTTATAGTGTCTCCAAATTTTAAATTTTCTAAGGATTGATTTACATTGTATTTTTTTAATAATTCGAAAGCGTCTTTTTTTGAAATTAAATGATTTCTTTCTTTTATAATAATAGTTGTTTTTTTAGAAGATAAATCTAATGTGTGAATTGGTCTGAATCTTTTTTGTTTACAATAAACCTGATAATCTAAAAAATCATCTAACAGTCGTTTGCCGTTAATAATACAAAACAAATCAAGTGTTTTAAGATTTGAAGAAGTTATCGTTATCTCAAATTCTATTGGAACAGATAAAGGAATACTATCTTTAATTGAAGGATTTTTTACATTTGGTAAAATAGTTACTACTTCATGAGAAATAATTTCTTTTACAGAAACAGGCTCTTCAGGTTTGCAAGAGACTAAAAAAAATATAACTAATATATTTATGTATTTCATAAATTTTAATTTAATGATTTATAAAAATAGAATCAATTAATACCACATCTTCGTTTATATCATCTTGATGTTTAATGTAGTGAAATACCGTATAAATAAATAAAGTGTGATTATAATTACTTTTTATCATTTCATCATCTCTTAAATCTTGTAATTCTTTTAAGGTATTTATTTTACCTCTAAATAATCTATTTAAAATTTCTTGATTTATCGCTAGTACCCCGTATCTATAACTATCCTCCTTTCCTCCACTACTTTGTAAAAAATCATCAACCCCGCGAAGCCCCTTATCTTTTGCTTTTTCAGCTAACTCAAAAACTACAGCGTCCCAATTCTCTTTTATTGGCTCTGTGAGGCTTGGCGAAACAACTGCAGTCAAAAAATCTAAAGGGGCAAAACCAGTCATTATTGTTGCAGGGTTTTCATCCATGGCAAAACTTATCACATCAGAAAAGCCAAAAATGCTTACCAAATCTCTCGAAACATTAGCAACTTTATTAAAAAGACCGGCGTCTTTAAAAAAATCTAATTGGCTTATACCTTTGGTTGTTACTGTTTTTCCGCCTTTTCTATAGCCAAAATTTGAGGCTTGAATTATGGTATAAAGTTCTCCACTGTTATCAAGAACAGGTTTTGTATATATCCTTCGGCTAAATTCGATCTTGCCCAAATTGTTTGCCAAATAACCTTTTTCAAGCTTCTGAACTGCTATCGTATGCTGTACTTTGTCACGAAATTTTGCTACCACATCACCAACAGTTCCATATACTTCGCTTTTTATTTTATCTCTTATCTGTTTAATTTCACCATCCAAAAGTTCTGATGTTGGGTCAATCAATCCAATTCCTGCCGAGAAAATGACAATATTTCCGTCGGCAGTTCGTATTTCAGGAAAACCATAGCCTTCATAAGCAGGTTTTAATATTAGTGTTTTTTCAGAAAAGTAGATTCTTAATAAAAAACTTTCAGAATTCCATTCAATGCCATCGTAATTCCATATCCAATAAAAATCCAAACTCCCATCAAACATGGTTCCTTTTTCAACTGAAATATCTTTGCTCCATTCAGGGTCAAGAAACAATTCTATTGTTATTCTTTTTTTGCCATTTACTTCTCTTACTTTTCCTTTTTTAAATACTTTTTTGCCATTAAACTCGTCATCATCAGGATTAAAGCAATCATGAAACAGAAACATGTCAAAATCCCATAATTGAAAAATAATTTCTGTGCCTGTCGGGATCTTATCGCTAACATTTAAATGAAAATAAATCAACTCATCTAAACGTGCTTTAGGTCCTCTTGTCTCTCTCTGCAAATACTTCGTGCCATCATAATCATAGGTGTACCATCCCGTTGGAAACAATTTGTCGTTATTTTTTTCTTCTTTAAAATTATAATCCCCAACATGTACGCCATCTTCCACTCCATAAAAATTGATTTTTTTTGCTGCTGAAAAAGTAACATCCCCTTTGGTCGCAATTATATTCATTTCTCTTTGGGAATTCCAGTTGGATTTCCCCCTAATTATCCGAGTAATTTTTCCTCCTCCACTCATATTTAAAAGAAATTAGAATTTTCGCCTGAATTAGTGATTACCTTTTTCTGCCCTTGTACATTAATATTTTCATCTGTTGCATGTTTTTTTATTTCACCTGCTTGTTCTTGAATTATCTCGGCGTGAGAATTTCTTTTGCCTGTTGCAGATTCATTTATGTCAGTAGCCTGCAAATTATAATCCCCTATAGCACTTTGCACCATATTAATTCCTGCTTTCGATGTATGGTTTCCGCCAGCATCTTCCGTAATATTTTGCTTTGCTTTGGTGGTAATATCCTTTCCTGCCGTCATGACAATATCCTCCCCAGCTTCAAACTCGATGTTCTTCGGTGCTTTTATCTTGATATTTCCATCACCATAAAGTACTGCCAGCGTCTGACCTTTCTCGCTTTCAATTGTAATGTCTCCTGTTTCATCATTAAAAATGGCTTTGCTGCCGCTTCTTGTCCTTATCGCCTTCATATCATTATTCGGCGTGCTGAAACCGCTTTTTTCTTTATTGCTGGTCATAGTTCCCACAACGATTGGCAGTTCGGCGTTGCCTCCTTGGAAATCCACAAAAACGGTGTCTCCCACTTCTGGGATAATATGGGAGCCTCTCGCGTTTCCTCCGTATTTCTGCACCAGCGGAATGTAAGGCGTCGTCTGTCCCGATGCTTCCTGCCAAGGCATCTGCACCTGCACTCCGCTTAGTCCGTCCGGGTCTGCATTGGCGGTTACTGTTGCCGTCTGGCTTTTGCATCGCGGAACCAGATCGGGATTGGTTTTGGGCGAAAATACGGAACCGTTAAAGTTTACTGCCGTAAAATGGTTTTCGTAGCTGCCTCCGTCATCGCAGAAATGCGTGATCTGCGTTACACGGTACGAACTTTCGAGCTGCATGTCCACTCCGCTTATTCTCACCAGATTTCCAAGGATGATTCCCGGAACTTCGCTTGACGCTTT
>NZ_JBHNPP010000045.1:0-26491 GCF_042436695.1 Flavobacterium sp. HJSW_4 | reverse complement strand
TATAAAAAACAATAGCGATATAAATAACGATCCAGGTGTTTTGATGAGCGAAAATCGTTCGGATAAAAATTTAAGTGTCTCTTTTGTAAAAGCTTTAGGAAGACATCGTTTCTGGGAAAGGGAAAAAAATCTTTAATCAGAGAAAAATTTCAAGACAATCTTATTCAAACATAGCCCACGGTTTCAACCGTGGGACGCAATGTTGGGTTTAATCTGCATGTCTCCCACGGTTGAAACCGTGGGCTATGTTTTATATTCGAGATGGGGAGAGTTTCAAAGGAACTATATTTCTATGTGTTTTAAAAAAAAATCATTTCACTATAATTATCTCCAAACTTTCACTCAAAATAGAAACCGCTTTTTCCATTTCTTCTTTTTCTAAATGCCCGAAACCTAGGCGAGTTGCCGTAAGATTTCTAGTTTGATATAAAATGGTTTTCGGCAGAAATAATCCATGGTTCGAACATTCTTTTTGAAATTGTATCAAATTAAATTGATCTAGCCATTCAACCCAAATCGCCAATCCACGAGGCGGAATTTTAAATTTGATTTTATCTTTTAGTTTTTCATTTAAAAGCGAAATAAAATGATCACGGCGTTCTTTGTAGATTTTTTTATTTTTTTTCGAAAGTCGGTGCACTTCACCTTCGGTAATCCATTCGGTTAAAACCTGTTCTTTGAGAACATCAATTCTAGGTTCTAGAATGTTTTGATGTTTTTCGAGTTCTTTAATAAATTCCGCAGGAGCGGCAACAAACCCGTAACTAAATCCAGACGGAAGCGATCTTCCAAAAGAACCAATATAAACCACTTTCTGATTGGAATCAAATGCGGCTAACGGTAGAACTGGATTATTATCGTAATGAAAATCAAAATCGTAATCGTCTTCTAGAATTACAAATCCGTATTGATTTGCTAATTCCAGAACTTCGATTCTTTTTTTCGCGCTAAGCGAAATTGTGGTCGGATAATGGTAATTGGAGGTTAAATATAAAACTCGAATTTTGGTCGTTTCGCAGATTTCTTTTAATCTTTTGGTATCAATTCCGTCTTCATTTACAGGAATAGAAATAATCTGTGCGCCCGTATTTGTTAGCGTCATATTTGACATGTAATAACCTGGAGAAGCGACAACAACTTTATCGTTTGGTGCAATCAATATTTTGGTAACCAAATATAAAGCGATTTCATGGCTGCTTGTGGTAAGTAGATTGGAAGTTGAAATTCGAATTCCTCGAGTAAGATTGAGATAATTAGAAAAATGAGTTTTAAAATTTGAATGCGAGCGCAATTCTATTTGCTCATAAGTTTTAGATGTTTTTCTTCTTTTTAATTTCGAAACATATAATCGAGCCAAAACATCGGTTTGCACCAATCGTAAATCGGGCATTCCGTCATTAAATTGATGCGGAAGATTGCTAATTTCTATCGGATTTTCGAGAATAGTAGAACGTTGAAAACTAAAACCAACATTTTCTTCCGATGAATTTTGTTCTTTCGAAATCGTAAACTCCGCTTTGTTTTTTTGTTTTTGCTGTGATAAAATGAAAGTCCCTTTGTTCGGAAGCGTTTCAATCCAACCTTGCGATTCTAAATCTTGAAAAGCTTTGATTAAAGTATTTCGGTTAACAGAAAGCACTTTACACAAAATTCGAGTGCCTGGAAGTTTGGTGCCTTCAGGAAGAAAACCTGTTTGTATGGCTTTGATAAACTCAAAAACAATCTGCAGGTAAATTGCAGTGCTTTCTTCTGGTTTAAGCTGAATAAAGCTTTTAAAAGGAATTTCAACCGGACTATCCATAATTCGAATCTGATGCTTTTGATTAGTACGGCAAGATACTGCTTTTCTCAAAATTTTTAGAAAAAAGAAAAGCAGTTCTATTTTATACAAGCATCAGAAATCATAACTAACAAACAATTACGTTAATCCGGCTGAAATTATTTTGAAATAAATAAAATCTAAATTAATCTGCTAAAATCTTATTAAATCTGCGTGAAATATTTTGCGTACAGATTTTTTCACGCAGATTTAAAAAGATAAAAGCAGATGGCGCAGATTAAATTTAACTTGTAGGAAAAGAATTATTACACTTTGAAAATCAGTTTCTTTTTGTAGAAAATCCATAAAATGAAAGACCAGAAAACGGCGTAAGACAAAGCATAAGTCAATGACGCATTCAACGGATTTTCAAAACAAGGAACAATTGCGTGATCATATATGTAAGCTTGAAAACCGATTTCTTCTCCAGAATTTGTAGGATCAACGACTTTTATCGAACTTAAAACTCTCGGAATTATTCCAGAAAAGAAAAATACGATCATTGGGTTTACTCCCCAAATCAAGAATAATTTCGTCCATTTTTTATAACCTTTCACATCAATTATAAAATATAAAAGTGTCAATGAAATTGTTGCAATTCCAGCCGTATATAAAACATAAGAACTTGTCCAAAGCGATTTATTGATTGGGAAGAAGGTGTTCCAAATTAAACCTCCAATTAATAACGCAACTCCTGCAATAGCTGTTTTTTTTACGATTTCGATTTTCTCTATTGAAAGGTTTAAAAGTTGACCAATGTACATTCCTAAAATTCCAGTTCCGATGGCTGGTAAAGTGCTCAAGATTCCTTCTGGATCCCAAGTTTTAGAAGATGCCCATAAATGTCCGTTTAAAAGTGTATCGTCAATCCAAGCCGCTAAATTGGTTCCTTTATCGAAATTAGCAGGACCAAATCCGGGAACGGGCACAAAAGCCATTAAAAGCCAATATCCGATTAAAAGTGTCGCTAAAACTAAAAGCTGAGTTTTTAAATTGGTTTTTAAATACAAAATAGAAGTAAAGAAATACACAATTGCAATTCGTTGTAAAACACCTGGAATTCTAGTGTCTTCAAAATGTTCTAATCCGCTGAAGGATAAAGAAATTAGTATGATGAAAATTCCAACGGCAAGAATGGTTTTGACTTTCATTGTAAAATTTCCTAAAAGCGCATAAGCAACGGCAAAAGCGATTAATAATCTCATTCCTAATAACGGAATTCCTTCTAAACCAAATAAATGAATTCTGCTGAAAACGCTCAAAAACAATCCTAAGCAGAAAATTCGAAGTGAACGAACTAAGATTTTATTAAAAACACTTCCGTCAAAATGTTTTACAGGCATTGCAAACGGAATCGCAGTTCCCATTATAAAAACAAAAAACGGGAAAACTAGATCTGTAGGCGTGCAACCGTGCCATTCAGCGTGTTCTAAGGGCGGATAAATAGAAGACCAGCTTCCTGGATTATTTACGATTGTCATTAGGAAAATAGTAAATCCTCTAAAGACATCGAGTGAGGTTAAACGTTCTTTTGTCATTGGGTTTGGTTTTTAGATTAGTTAGATTTTTTTAAGAAGAAAGAAGCAAGAAGAAAGATTCTTGACCCTTTGCTTTCAAGTTATTTTATGATTGCGTCTTGAATTATTTGCTGAATTTCTTCTCTGATTTTTCCTTTGGCTAATTTATTTTCGTCGTTTGTTACTTCTGGATAAGTTCGGTTTGATAGAAAAACATACATGATTTCGGTTTCTGGATCTGCCCAAGCCATGTTTCCTGTAAACCCAGTGTGTCCGAAACTCGCTTCAGAAACACAATTGCAAGTTGGTCCGCCTTTGTGGACTCTTTTGTCAAATCCTAATCCTCTTAAAACGCCTTCGTTTTTGTAGTAGCAAGTATTAAAAGCATCAAAAGTTTCTGGAGAAAAATATTGAATGCCGCCGTAATTCCCTTTTTGTAAAAACAACTGCATCATTTTGGCAACATCCATACTGTTCGAAAAAATTCCTGCGTGACCTGCAACTCCGCCTTCCATCGCTGCGGCCATATCATGAACATAACCTTGAATTAATTGATGGCGGAAATAATTATCAACTTCAGTTGGAGCAATATTGCTTTTGTCAAATTTCTCTAGTGGATTGTAAAGCGTATTGGTCATTCCTAGAGTATTGTAGAAATTTTCTTTGCTTAAATCTTCCAGCTTTTTATGCGTTTTTCTTTCTAAATATTCCTTCAAAATGATAAAAGTAAAGTCGCTGTATTTGTATTCTTTTTTAGGAGAAACAGGACTTTCGGCAATGATTTTCATAATCGTATCGTGATAATCATTTCGGATATAAAGGTTCTCAGCAACTTTCGTAGTAAAATTTGACCCAGCAACTTTACTGTAATACTTTTCAGAGGGCTGATTGTTATGGTCCAAAGTTGCTTTGTAAAACGGAATCCAAGCTTGAAGTCCTGCGTAATGATTTAGCAAATCTTTGAAAATGATATTTTCTTTATTTGTTTTCGCAAAAAATGGTAGCATATCTTTTAGCTTCGTATCAAGCTCGACTTTATTTTTATCATACAATTGCATCACATTTGGCAAAGTAGAAATCATTTTTGAAATCGAAGCAACATCATACAAATCTGTATTGGCAACTTTTTTTCCGTTGTCATAAGTTTGTGCTCCATACGATTTCTGAAAAATAACATTTCCTTTTCGGGCTACTAAAACTTGCATTCCTGGAGCCATTTTTCCATCGATTGCTTTTTGTGCAACTGCATCAATTTTAGATAAAATCGCAGGATTCATATTTACATTTTCTGGAGCTGTAAATGCTAAACGATTTAATTTTTCGGTCATTAAACCATCATTGACATGGAAGGAATCATTAATCGAAACAGGCAATTTTCCTTTGGCATCAATAGCTCCAAAAAGTAATTCGGCTGAAACGACTTGACTAATATCTGAGTTTTGATACGAAACGACCAATCCTTCAATTTCATCAAAATCTTTAATTGAAAGCAATGAATATGGTTTTGCAAAAACATCCAAAATTACTTTGTTCTGTTTAGCAATTTCTTTCAGCCAAAGCATTTCTTGTAATGAGAATTCTTGTTTTTCCCAAGGCTTATTAACTTTGTGAAAACTGATAATTACTTTGTCAAATTTTTTCAATTCCTTATTTAGACTGTCAAGATTGATGTCTCTAACTTCTGTAATATTCGTATATTTTTTTAAGGTAGAAACGAAAGTGCTATTGGTGTCTTCACCCAATTTTATGTAGGCAATTTTTTCGTTTAGATCTTTTATAGGAAGAATTTCTTTTTCATTTTTTAAAACCGTGATGGCGTTTTCATACAATTTATAATGTAAAGCATCATTTTGAGTTGGATTCAAATCTTCAACCAAATTATTCAAATCAATTGGCTTGTATTTATTTAATCCCGCTTTGTATTTGAAGTGCAATATTTTTTTAACCGAATGCGCTAATCTTTCTTCAGTAATTACGTTTTCATTGTAAGCAGCTTCCAATTTTTGGAATGCTAAAGGAACATTATCAGGGCAAAGTAAAATATCATTTCCAGCCAAAAGAACGGCAATTTCCAAATCGCCAGGACCTTTAAAATTGGCAGCACCTTTCATCGCTAAACCGTCTGTAAAAATCAATCCGTTGAAACCTAATTCTTTTTGCAGCAAATTCGTAACAACATTATAAGAAGCCGAAGAAGGGCAATTTGGCTGTGATTCTAAACTCGGAATATTTAGATGCGCAACCATTACAGAAGCCAATCCTTCGTCAAATAATTTTTTGTACGGATATAATTCGACTAACTCAAGACGTTCTTTAGAAAAATCAACGGTTGGTAAAGCTTTATGTGAATCGGTTGAAGTGTCGCCGTGCCCAGGGAAATGTTTTCCGGTACAGAAAACGCCATTTCCTTGAATTCCTTTCATTAAAGCAAGCGCTTTTTCGGTCACATTTACTTTGTCTTCACCAAAAGAACGATTTCCGATAATTGGATTTTTAGGATTGGTATTAATGTCCAAAACAGGAGCAAAGTTGAAATGAACGCCGATTCTTTTGTTTTCGGCAGCCATATTTCTTCCCACTTTTTCAATTAAACTTAAATCCTGAATAGCGCCCAAAGTCATGTTCCAAGGATAACGATATGTTGAATCTAAACGCATGGCTAATCCCCATTCGGCATCGATTCCGATCATTAAAGGCACTTTTGCTTTTGATTGATATAAATTGGTCAATTTCGCTTGACGAACTGGTCCGCCTTGAAAGAAAATAAGATTTCCTATTTTGTAATCGGTAATCAGTTTGCTGATCTGGTTAATATGCACTGAATCTTTGTTCGAATAAGCCGAAACCATAAACAGCTGGCCGATTTTTTCCTGAACGGTCATTTTGCTATAAATGCTGTCAACCCAAGCCGTTTCTTTATCAGAATCTTTAAAGAAAGTTTTTTTCTCTGTACTATTTTTTTGAACGTAAGTAACGGTGTCTTTCAAAGGAATGTCTTTGTTAGCATCGGTTACGCTGTTTTTTTTAGTGGCGCAATTTGTAATTAAAAATATAAAAGAGGCGTATAAACTAATTTTTATGAATGAATTTTTCATGTGATTTTTTTTAAAATCAATTTGGATGTAACGCATTAAAAACAAATTGATTAATCAATATTGATAAGCCGATTAGAAGCTTATTTTGTCACTCCTTTTTGAGCCTGTAATAAATAATCCTAAATACGTTATTAATCCGTTTAGGACAATTAATTCGTTATCAAAAACATATCCTGCAAACAATAGTTTCGAATTTTCATTAATTAAATAAGTGAAAAATGGAGACAATAAACAGATTATCGGAACTAGTTTGTCGTGCACATTTCTAGATTTTTGAAACAAACCAAAAGCGTATAATCCTAATAATGGGCCGTAAGTGTAAGAAGCGACTTTAAAGATCATTCCAACGACTGAGCTGTCGTTGATTGTATTGAAAATAATAATCACGAAGAAAATTAATACAGAAAAACTAATATGTACAATATGTCTGGTTCTAACCGTATTTTTTGATGTGTTTTCTGCTTTATCCATTCCTAAAAAGTCAACGCAGAAAGAAGTTGTTAAAGCCGTTAAAGCTGAATCTGTAGTTGCAAAAGTTGCCGCAATAATTCCTAATAGAAACACAATTGCCGGAATTAACGCTAAATGATTTAAAGCGATTTCAGGGAAAAGCAAATCGGTTCTTGGTTTTCCTGTTACTAAATCGGTTGGAATTGCGATTCCGTTTTTGTTTGCGTAGATGTATAATAGCGCTCCAACACTCAAAAAGAAAATATTGATTACCACAAATATTCCTGTAAAAGTGAACATGTTTTTTTGTGCTTCGCCAATGTTTTTACAGCTCAAGTTTTTTTGCATTAAATCTTGATCCAAACCTGTCATGGCAATAGTAACAAACATTCCGCCCAAAATTTGTTTTATGAAATGGAATTTGCTTCCCATAAAATCATCAAAGAAAAAGATCTTAGAATAATTGCTGTTTTTCACTTCTTCGAAAGCGCTGATTGCACTTAAATCCATTCGATCACAAATAAAATAAATGGTTAAAAAAACAGAAGTAACTAAGAAAAATGTTTGTAAAGTATCGGTAATAATAATCGTTTTTAATCCGCCCCTATAAGTGTAAGAGAAGATAAGCAAAAGGGAAATTAAAACGGTAAAAGCAAACGGAATATGATAAAAATCGAACACAAATCGCTGTAAAACAATAACAACCAAATAAAGTCTAAACGCCGAGCTAATTGTTCTACTAATTAAGAAAATCGAAGCCGCCGTTTTATAACTGAAAAGACCCATTCTATGTTCGATATAACTATAAATCGAAGTCAGATTCATTCTATAATAAAGCGGAAGCAGTAATTTGGTAATGACAATAAAACCTAATGCATTACCCAAAACAAATTGAAAATATTTGAATTGCTCTCCGCTGGCAGCGCCAACTTCTCCTGGAACCGAAATAAAAGTTACTCCAGAAAGTGCTGTTCCGATCATTCCGAAAGCAACTAAATACCATTTTGAATTTTTATTGGCTGTAAAAAAAGCTTCATTTCCGCTGTCTTTCTTGCTCACTCGGTGTGAGATATAGAATAATGTCCCGAAATAAATTATAATTAATAGAAGAATGGTGCTTGGTGTCATTTTATAATTTGGTAGTTTTTTGGTTTTTTACAAATAATTCAGATCAAGATTTTTTAATTGACCTGACGAATTTTATTCTATCAGGTCGGTGTTAAAAACTCCAAAAAATGAATTTATTCAGCTTTTGAATTTGTATAAATCTATAAAAGATTTTAATAGGGAGGTTTATATTTTTTGGTTTTTGCTGTGCGCCAGTAAAACAGCTCTAACGCTCTTGTGTTTATGCAGTAATTCTTCAGCTATGTCATGTTCAATTTCAAGTTCTTCAACGATCATTTTAATGGCGCGTTTTACTAACTTTTCGTTAGACAATTGCATGTCAACCATTTTGTTACCTTTTACTTTTCCCAATTTGATCATTACCGAAGTAGAAATCATGTTCAAGGTAAGTTTTTGAGCCGTTCCAGCTTTCATTCTTGTGCTTCCTGTTAAGAATTCAGGTCCTACAATTAATTCGATTGGATAATCAGCTTCTTGCGCAATAAGTCCATTACTGATGCAAGAAATACTTCCTGTTTTGATATTGTGTTCTTTGGCTTTTTTCAAAGCTCCTAAAACGTAAGGCGTGTTTCCAGAAGCAGCAATTCCGATAATCATATCCAAACTTGAAATTTCAAATTTGGCTAAATCTTTCCATGCTTGTTCTGTATCGTCTTCGGCATTTTCAACTGCTTTTCTAATGGCAGTATCTCCACCCGCAATAATCCCGATAATCATGTCATGCGAAACGCCAAAAGTAGGCGGGCATTCTGATGCGTCTAAAATTCCGATTCGTCCAGAAGTTCCTGCTCCGATATAAAATAATCGACCGCCCAATTGCATTTTTTTTACAATTGCTTTAACCAATTTTTCTATTTTAGGAATCTGTTCTTCAATAATATGTGGAACTTTTTTGTCTTCTGTATTAATGTTGGTAAGAAGTTCTTTCACGCTCATTTGATCCAAGTCTTTGTACAAAGATTCTTGTTCAGTTTCAGGATTTTTATTTTTCATTTTTCTTTTTTTTTTTGATTTTTGAAACCGAGATTCTTTCAATATCGGGCTTCTCTATTTTACATTAATAGGTATTGTTTTAATTTTTAGACGCTTTTTTTTTAAAACACATAGAAACATAGCTTTTAGGGATTTATTAAAGGCGTTTCACTTAGAATATTTCACATAGCTATGTGTTAAAGCTTGCTTTTTCTGTAATCTTAAACAGAAGCAATAAAATCTATGTTTCTATGTGTTTAAATAATTTAATCTAGAAAATTATTTATAAATCAGATATTTTGTCCGCATTGTTTTGAAAGTTTCAAGGTCTTTCTGCCAAGTTTTTCTGATCTCACTTTCAGAAACGCCATTTTCAATTTGTTGCTGTAATTTTTTTGTTCCTGCGAGTTTGGTGAAAAAAGCATTGAAGAACTTCGTTTTGGCGCTGGTGTTTTGGTATGCTTTAATTAGCCATTTCAATTCTAATTGTTTTAGTTTTGGATATTTCGTTAAATCTTCGCCAAAACATTCTTTTCCATTATATAATGGGTCTTTGGCGCCAAAGTTTGGTTTTGGAGTAAAGCTGAAAGAGGTGTTGGTTAAATACGGAGAACCATAAATTTGGAATTGTTTTTCGGTTCCGCGTCCCATACTCACATTAGTTCCTTCAAAAAGGCATAAACTGGCATATAAATTTATGGATTGATCGTTGGGTAGATTTGGAGATGGTTTCACCAATAAACTGTAAGGCATTGTTCTTTTGTAATCTAAACAAGGAATTACGGTTAGTTTGCATTGCGTTCCATCTTTCAGCCATTTTTCTCCATTTACCATTTGTGCATATTCACCAATTGTCATTCCGTGAAGGAGCGGAATAGGGTGCATGCCGACAAAACTTGTAAATTCTTTTTCTAAAAGAGGTCCGTCTACAATAGAACCATTTGGATTTGGTCGGTCAAAAACAATAAGCGGAATATTGTTTTCGGCACAAGCTTCCATTACATAATGCAAGGAAGAAATGTAAGTGTAGAATCTTGCACCTACATCTTGAAGGTCAAAAATCATGACGTCAAGACCAGATAACTGCGCTGGTTTTGGTTTTTTGTTGTCGCCATAAAGCGAAATAATGGGCAAACCGGTTTTAGGATCTTTTCCGTCAACGATATGTTCTCCTGCATCGGCCGTTCCTCTAAATCCGTGTTCTGGGGCAAAAATAGTTTGAACGGCAATTTTTTTCTCCAAAAGGAAATCGACAACATGAGTTTTGTTGGTTAAAATTCCAGTTTGGTTGGTTACGATTCCGACTTTTTTATCTTTTAAAAGCGGAAGGTATTTTTCGTAATTGTCGGCTCCGGTTTTTATTACAGCGTAATTGAAGTCTTTGGAATGATTGATTTCAATTGATCGATTTTCTGCCGAATAGGTTGGTACACAGAATAGAAATGCTGCAACAAAAGTACTTTTTGCTATAAATTTTATCATTTTAAATACAGTTATTAGTTAAAGACAAAATGGACTAATAAAATTAATATTTTATCGGAGTATATGAATGTTTAAAGTAGATTGGGAATCTAAAAACTAAGATTTGAAAGCCTGATTTTTCAGGATGATTTTTTGTCTTTTATCAGTCGTGATGTGTTTAAGAAAGAGTGTTTTAAAATACTGCCTCTAAAATTCTCATTTCAGAGGCAGTTTATTATGGGGTAATTATCCTGTTTTTACTGAATTACCAGCCTGGATTTTGTTTTAATTCTACACCTTGAGCTTTATACAAATCAATGTCATTTGTTGGAATGTTCATTAAATAATGTTTAGGCTCAAAAGTTCTCGTGCTTACTGGGTATATTTTTACGTAACCGTTTGCATCTACTACAGTTTGAGAACCAACAGGAGTACCGATTCTTGCACCAAGATTTACATCAGGGTTTTTGCTAGTATCTAAATAATCTCCTTTTTTCCAACGGTAGATATCAGCTTGTCTTAAAGTGGTCCAGCTCATGAATTCAATTTGACGCTCGCGACGAACTTCCCATATTAATGGATTAACAACACCAGAAATTTGCTCTAAAGATGAAGTTCTTCTTGGGTCATTAATTTGAACTCCATTAGCAGAAGCATTTATTCCGTCTGTAGTCAAAGGAGCGATTCCAGCACGTGCACGAACTTTATTGATTGACAAATCTAGATCGCTGTTTGTTGCGTTTCCTAATTCAGCGCAAGCTTCAGCATAATTCAAATACACTTCACTTAAAGTAAATAAAGGAGCATCAGTATAGTTACGTCCTCCAGTAGTTACATCTGGACCTGTTGTAGCAGGATTGTTGTACAATTCAAACACATATCCAGACATTGAAACTAAAGCTGCTGTACCAAAAGGTTTTCCTTTGTAGCCATAATTTGCTGGATTTACCGTTTTAGCAAAACGAGGATCTCTGTTTGCAAATGTTTTTGCAGCAGTATCGTCGCCTGTATATTGGCTGTTTCCTGCTTGCTGAATTGGCAATCCGTTTGTTGTTACATAACTATCAGCAGCCCATTTTGTTAAACCATACTGAATAGTTGATGTATTGGTATAGTTTTGAAGAGAGTGCATCAATACGTTTGTTAAATAACGTTTTGTCAATATCACTTCTGTATTTCCAAGCAATTCAACTGAATTGTAAAGTCCTTTCCAATCTGCATTTAACTTGTAGCTCGGATTGTTCATGATCATCAAAGAAGCCGCTTTTGCTTTGTTAAGGTAAACGCTTCCGTCTTGACCTAAATGGTATTTTCTGTAAGTACCTTCGTAAATGCAAGCATTACTTAAAGCTGCATAAGCTGTGTATTTATTTGCAGTAGCGTTTTTATCATCATTTACTAGCATTAAATCTGCTGCTTCTTGAAGTTCTGCAATTACTTTATCCATAATTTCAGCTCTTGGTTTTGAAGGAGCGTATACATCAGCATCGCCTTGAGCTAAATATTTATCAGTATAAGGCACATCACCAAATTTTTGAACTAAACGGAAATACGTATACGCTCTGAAAAATTTAGCAACTCCAATGTAATGGTTCTTTTTTTCTGTCGACATATTTACTGTCGGAATTTTTTCTAGCATCAAATTGCAACGGCGGATAAGCGTGTAATATTCATTCCAAGAATAAAGATTTGTTGTTGCCGCTGTAACGGGCATTTGATAGAAAGTAAACGCAGACAAGTTATCATCTACTTTATAATCACTTCCATGATAGTAGAAGAAAGAAAGACCGATTGTTGTTCCGTTTCCATAACCATAAAAAGTATCGTAGTTAAGCCATGAAAAGGTTTTTACGTTGTCTTCTGACTGCCAAAAGTTATCGTTTGTAAATTTATCTGCAGGATCATCAGTAAGATAATCTGAACAGCTAACTGCGCTTCCTGCTAGCAAAGCAGTTGCAAACATTAGCAGAAACTTAGATTTTATATTGTATTTTTTCATTGTATAAGTTTTGAATAGTTAGAGATTAGAAAGCGATATCAACACCAACTGACCAAGTTTTAGTGTAAGGATAAGCTCTTCCCCAGAAAACTTCTGTTTCGTCAATTTCTGGATCTACAGGAAGACGTTTGTCTTTCCAAGTTGCAATATTTTCACCAGAAGTATATAATCTTACTTTTTCTAATCCTGCTTTTTTCACAATAGCAGCAGGCAAATTATATCCGATAGTAAAGTTTTTTAGACGGAAATAAGACATGTCTAATAAATATCTTGTTGAAGTAACAAAGTTATTTTGTCCGTTAGTACCAGAACCAAGAGCATTAGCTTCATTTCCATAATACGGATTTGGGAAATAAGCACCTGTGTTTTCTGGAGTCCAGTAATCTGCTTGGTTAGCATACATTTGCTGAGGTGCACGGTAGAAAGGCAATACAGCATCAGAAGCCGCCCAGTAATCACGTTTTCCAACTCCTTGGAAGAAAGTCGAAATATCAAATCCGCGGAATTTTCCACCTAATGTGATTCCATATCTGTAACGAGGTGTTGAGTTACCAATTTTTTTCAAATCTCCGTGATCATCAGCAGTTCCAGCTCCACGAGTAATAGCACCGTCGCCATCGATATCTACGTAGTGAACGTCTCCAGCTCCGTATTTAAAGTTACCGCCCATTGTTTTAGAGTAGTCAACGCCATTTACCGTTTTACCGTTATTTGTAATTACGTCATCAGCTTGAAGAAGTCTATCACTCGTTAATCCCCAGATTTGACCAATTTCGAAACCATCATAGTAAGGTTTTGTATCTGGTGTAACTAAAGCTAATAATTTAGAAGTGTTATTCCATTTTGTAATAACTGATTTAGAATCAGATAAAGCAAGATCAACAAAAATAGAAGCAGTTTCGCTCAAATCTTTATTAAAGTTCAAAGAAAGCTCCCAGCCTTTAGTTCTCATATTTCCTGAGTTTGTCTGTGCAGAAGTCTGACCAAATGAACCTGGAAGTGTTATACCAGGAGCAAGCATTCCTTTTGTATCACGTTGGTACCAATCAAAAGAAGCACCAAGCATATCAAGTATTTTAATATCGATACCAACATCTTTCGTCAATACTTTTTCCCAAGTTAAGGCTGGGTCTACGTTAGTTGGCAAGTCAGTAGAAGGAGGAATAGTAGCGCCGCTATTTACCCAAGAAGGATTTTTAGCCGTCATGATCGATAAGAAAGCATTGTTTCCAACATTTTGGTTTCCGATTGATCCAATAGAACCACGTAATTTAAGATCGTTTAACCAACCGCGAGTTCCTTCCATAAATTTCTCGTTCACAATTTTGTATCCTACAGAAGCAGAAGGGAAGAATCCCCATTGCTCATTTGTTGGAAATCTTGAAGAACCGTCATAACGAGCATTAAGCTCTACTAAATAAATTCCATTATAATCATAGTTGATACGTCCAAAGAAACCTGCAATTGAATATTCAGTTACTGTTGGATTCAAATCTTTATTTGCAGATCCAGAAACAAATTGCTCACCAACTGCAAGGTTAAATTCTGGTTTAGATTTGTCTAAAAGTGTATTTCTTCTTGCATAATTACGAGAGAAATTTTGCCACTCAGAGTTGAAACCAGCTAAGAATTTGAAATTATGTTTGTCAAATTGTTTTTTATAATTACCATAAATATTCACAACATTTGTAGTTGACTCCGATTTTGACTGACCAACAAAATCATTTCCTGTTTCAAGAGTTGCAGGAGTAGCAGTCTGAATTGTAGTAGCATCGTAAGGCATTGCTGACCAGCTGTCCCATGCTAAGAATTTACCACCATTTTGTTTTCTGTTGTAATATTCGTTTACACTGCTTATTTCTGTAATAAGGTTTAAATCTTTAGTAATATCTGCTGTAAATTTACCACTTACCCTAGTATTACGTTTGTTGTTTTCGTTTCTAGAAGCATTAGATAAATATCCTCCAGCTGTACGGAAATTGTAGCCTCTGTAAGTTCCAAAATTTGGGAAGTATTGTCCCCAACGAAGTGCATAACCAAAATAACCTCCATAACTTGTATCATCAGTTCCAGAACCACCATAATAGTTAAACGGCTGATCGTAAGAACTGTTGATTGTCATTACTTTGAAATCTCCAGTAAGCCAATCTGCTAATTTTGTTGTAAAACCTAAATTGATGTTGATTCTCTGTCTTTTTTCTTGGTTGACTCTCAACATACCGTCTTGGTTGGTAAGACCAAACGAAGCGAAGAATGAACTTTTATCTCCTAAATTTCCTTGTGCAGAAATGTTGTGAGTTGTTTGTAATGCATTGCTAGCATACAATTCTTTATTAGCATCCCAAACTCTGTAGAAGTAAGGTGTACCATTTTTTATTTCCCAATCTTCTCCATAAACCATCTCACGGCTAGTACGATTGTTGGCGTATTTCTCTTTCCAGTTTTTAATTCCGTCTAATAAAATGCTATAGTTCTGACCAAAAATCTCTGGTGTAGCACCGTCAGTTCTTGTTCCAGCAGCAATTAATCCCGGAATTTCTTCTGTTGGATCTAAGAATTTAAGTGTAGAAATTGGGTTGGTAAAAGCAGTATTGGCAGAATAAGAAAACCTCACTTTTCCTTCTCCTGTTTTTCCTCCTTTTGTAGTAATAAGAACAACACCAAAAGCAGCACGTGCACCATAAATAGAAGCAGAAGCCGCATCTTTAAGTACAGACATCGTTGCAATATCATTTGGATTGATTAATGATAAGTCTGTCGGAACACCATCTACTAATATTAAAGGATCGTCAGAACCATTAATTGTACCCGCTCCACGAATGTTGATTTTTGCAGCACGGTTGATATTTCCTGAATTGAAATTAATATTAACACCTGGTGTAGTACCTTGTAAAGCTTTACTAACATCAGTTAAAGGTCGGCTGCCGATTGTTTTAGCAACATCAATATTGGCAACAGCACCTGTTAGGTTTGTTTTTTTCTGAGAAGCAAAACCTACAACAACTACTTCGTCAAGTTTCGAAGTGCTTTCTATAAGGCCAACATTTATTTTCTGCTGGTTTTCTACTTTAATTGATTGGGTTTCGTAGCCCATATAACTAAAGCTTAGAGTTCGTCCCTGCGCTACAGAAATGCTGTAGTTTCCATCAAAGTCAGTTGTTGTGCCGTTATTTGTTCCTTGAATAACGACGCTGACTCCAGGAATTGGAATTCCGTCTGATTTGCTTTTTACTGTTCCAGTAACAGTTTTTGCTTGTCCAAATGCTGTTTGAATGCACAAAAACAACACTGAAATAAAGAGTAACTTTTTCATGATTAATCTGGTTTTTTATGGTTGTTGTTGAGCAAATATATTTAATTATTGCATATAAATGCGTTATTTAGAATTTATTTTCGAAAATAATTTTAAATAACGCAAAAAAACGCAAGTTTTGTCGAAAAATATTTATCTGATTTGTTTTTAAAATTTAACTAATGCATGATTTTGCAGTTTTAAGGCTCTTTTCTGATATAAATTGAAATATTTGATATATTTGTCATGAACTTTAACTTTTTAAAAAAGATGCTGAAAGCCGAAAGACATAAATACATAATGACTAAGCTTATTGAAGACCAAAAAGTTGTTACAACAGATTTAGCCTTGGCTCTCGATTTGTCAGAAGATACTATAAGAAGAGATTTGAACGAATTGGACAGTAAAAACCAGTTAGAGAAGGTATATGGCGGAGCAGTTCAAGTTAAAGAGAAACCTGCAAATGTATTTGACATTGCCATAACTGCAGAAGAACAAAAAAAGCAAATCGTCTCAAAAGCATTGTCCTTACTTCATGACGATCAGGTTATTATAATGAGTGGAGGAAGTACGAATTTGGTTTTTGCAAAGCTAATTCCTGCCGATTTAAAAGCCACAATATATACGTATAGTTTGCCGATCGCTATGCAATTGTCTCAACATCCAAATATTGATCTAATATTTATTGGCGGTAAAATGCAGAAAAATGCAATGGTGACAATTGGTATGGATGTGATTCAGGTCGTGTCTAAAATTAAAGCAGATATTTGCTTTATTGGTGCCAGCAGTATTAATATAAAACAAGGGCTTACAGAAGTTGGTTACGAAATTTCTATTGTCAAAAAAGCAATGATAGAAGCTTCTGATAGAGTAGTTTCGATGTTTGCTTCTAATAAATTAAATACTAAAATGCCACACAGCGTTTGCGATCTTACTCAGTTAGATACTATCGTAACTGAACTAGATCCTGAGGATGAAAGGCTAGAAGAATATAAGAAATTAGGGGTTTTTGTCTTATAATTTTAAACTTTCCTAAAATAATTTTTGCGTTTTGTTGCGTTTTTGTAAATTTATTATGTTAAAAAACGCAAAATAATGTATTTGTATCTTTTTTGTATCTATATTTGTTAAAACTAATCTGTATTAGCTAAATATATTTGTGAAAAACATTACTTCATTTGCTTACTTTTTTAGGTGTATTTGAGGAAGTTCAAAGCTTCGTGTTTTAATGAATTGGCATTTCTAATTAAGATTTAGAATTGTATCGTTTTTGCTGAATAGCTTTTTTTAAGTGAAATGTAGAAACGAAACATTTATTAAAAACCAAAAGCCACAGAACCAATTAAATGTCCGATTCTCTTCAACTACAAGAATTAGAAACTTCCTTAGAAGGAAACCTTTTTTATGATGAACTTCATAAAAAAATATATGCCACAGATGCCTCTGCTTATAGAATTATGCCGCTTGCCGTGGCGATTCCAAAATCAGAAAATGATATTGTAAATATTATTCGTTTTGCTTCAAAAAATAAAATTTCTATAACGCCAAGAACAGCTGGTACTTCTCTTGCAGGCCAAACCGTAGGAAGCGGAATCATTGTTGATGTTTCGAAACATTTCAATAAAATTGTTGCTTTTGATCCAAAAAATAAAACCATAACAGTCCAGCCGGGAGTTATTCGCGATGAGCTGAATTTATATTTAAAACCGCACGGATTATTTTTTTCTCCCACAACATCAACTACAAATAGATGTATGATTGGCGGGATGGTCGGAAACAATTCGTCTGGAACAACTTCAATTCGTTACGGTGTTACCAGAGATAAAATTGTAGAAATAAAAGCAGTTTTAAGTGACGGAAGTCTTGCCGTTTTTAAAGATTTAACTTCAGAGGAATTTATTGCGAAAACAAAAGGAGATTCTTTAGAAAGTAAAATCTATAAAACGATTTACGAAGAACTTTCAAACAAAGAAAATCAGGAAGAAATCTTAAGAGAATTTCCAAAACCAGAAATTCACAGAAGAAATACAGGTTACGCAATTGATGCTTTATTAAAGTCAGAACTTTTTTCGGGAACTGAAAACACCATCAATTTAGGGAAGCTGCTTTGCGGAAGTGAAGGAACTTTAGCATTCACAACTGAAGTTACTTTAAAAGTTGATGATCTTCCGCCAACAAATAATATTATGGTTGTGGCCCATTTTCATACGATTCAAGAAAGTTTGGAAGCTGTTGTGGTTGCAATGAAACATCATTTGTATACGTGCGAAATGATGGACGATACGATTTTAGATTGTACCAAAACCAATCGGGAACAAGCCAAAAATAGATTTTTTATTGTGGGTGAACCAAAAGCAGTTATTATGCTTGAAGTGGGCTCGCACATTAGTATGGAAGATGCCGAATTGCAAGCCGATGCTTTAATTAGAGATTTGCAATATAATGGCTTCGGATATGCATTACCTAAAATTTACGGAGCTGATATTGACAAAGTAAACGAAGTTAGAAAAGCTGGTTTAGGACTTTTAGGAAGTATTGTTGGAGACGACAAAGCCGCCGATTCTATTGAGGATACTGCAGTTGAACTAAGCGATCTTCCAAATTATATTGCCGATTTTGCCGAGATGATGGAAAGCCACGGACAAAGCGCAATTTATTATGCGCACGCTGGAGCAGGAGAGTTGCATTTGCGACCTAAAATCAATTTAAAAACAAAAGAAGGTTTACACCAGTTTAGAAATATATCTACTGAAGTCGCTCATTTAGTCAAGAAATATAGAGGCTCTTTAAGTGGTGAACATGGCGACGGAATTTTACGCGGAGAGTTTTTACCGTTTATGATTGGCGATAAAAACTACGAACTTCTAAAAAGAATAAAAAAAGCATTTGACCCTGATACGATTTTGAATGTTGGGAAAATTGTAAATGCTTCTAAAATGGATGAAAATCTTCGTTTTGAGGCAGGAAGAATTGAACCCGATATTAAAACGATTCAGGATTTCTCAGATAGTTTAGGAATTTTGCGTGCTGCCGAAAAATGCAATGGTTCTGGAGATTGTCGTAAAATGCCATCGGCAGGCGGAACTTTATGTCCAAGTTATCGTGCGACGAGAAACGAAAAAGATACGACGCGTGCACGTGCCAACGCTTTACGCGAATATCTGACGAACTCTGAAAAAGAAAATAAATTCGATTACGAAGAATTATATAAAGTTTTTGAATTGTGCGTAAGCTGTAAAGCCTGCGCAAGCGAATGCCCGAGTAATGTCGATGTAGCGACTTTAAAAGCAGAATTTTTATATCAATATCAAAAGGCAAACGGTTTTTCTTTCCGAAATAAAATATTTGCATTCAATTCTAAATTGAATGAATTGGGAAGTATTGCGCCGTCTGTTACCAATTGGGCTTCGAATCTTTCTTTCGTTAAAAAAAGAATGGGAATTGCATCTGAAAGACAAGTGCCATTATTGGCTTCAAAAACGTTTCGGAAATGGTATCAAACCAATAAAAAACTTCACGAAACGAACGCTTTTGAAAATGGAAGCGTTTATCTTTTTTGTGATGAATTCACCAATTATTATGATGTTTCAGTAGGAATTGATGCTTTCGAATTATTGACGAAATTAGGTTACCGAGTAATTGTAATCGATCATGAAGAAAGCGGAAGGGCTTTTATTTCAAAAGGTTTTCTGGAAGAAGCACAAGAAATTGCGAATAAAAACGTCAATACGTTTAAAAACATAGTTTCTGAAAACACGCCTTTAATCGGACTCGAACCTTCAGCAATTTTGACTTTCAGAGACGAATATCTTCGATTAGCTGGAGATAAAGAAAGTGCTGAAAAAGTAGCCAAAAACACTTTCACTATTGAAGAGTTTTTCAAAAGAGAAATTTCAGACGGAAAAATTCATCCAGGACAATTTTCTGAAAAAGAAAAAAGCATAAAGATTCACGGACATTGCCATCAAAAATCATTGAGCAGTGTTGGAGCTTCTTTTGCCATGCTGAATATTCCAAAAAATAATACGGTTACGATTTACAATTCGGGCTGCTGCGGAATGGCGGGTTCATTCGGATATGAAAAAGAGCATTACGAAATCAGTATGCAAATGGGAGAAGATACTTTGTTTCCGAAAATTAGAGCAACAGAACCGACAACAGCAATTGCGGCCGCAGGAACAAGTTGCCGTCACCAGATTTTTGACGGAACAAGTAGAAAAGCTTTGCATCCTGTTACTATTTTAAAAGATTGTTTGAAATAATTTTTTGTATTTTCCCTGTGCTTTTCAGAAATATTATTTTAACAAAAACAGCAGTTATGAAAAAAACAATTTACACCTTTCTATTCGCCTTTCTAATTTTTACAGCAAGAGCCGCAAAGGTTGATACTTTACAGGTTTTTAGTGCTTCGATGCAGAAGAATATTAAAACTTGTGTCATGGTTCCAGACAATTATAAAAAGAGTAAAAAGGCATTTCCTGTAGTTTATTTGCTTCATGGGTATAGCGGAAATTACGCTTCTTGGGCAAAAGATTTTAAGGAATTAGGAAGACAAGTTGACGAATTCGGTTTTATTGTGGTTGGTGTAGACGGAAATTATTCAAGTTGGTATTTTGACAGTCCGATCGATCCGAGCTTTAAATATGAAACATATGTGGTAAAAGAATTAGTTCCTTTTATTGATAAACAATACCGAACAATTGAAGATCGCGCGGGAAGAGCTATTTCAGGTTTGAGTATGGGCGGACACGGTGCTTTGTATTTGTCTTTTAAACATCAAGATGTATTTGGAGCGGCAGGAAGTATGAGCGGTGGAGTAGATTTTCGTCCGTTTCCTGAAAATTGGGACATCAAAAAACGATTGGGGACAATTGCAGAACATCCGCAAAATTGGGATAAAAACACGGTTACCAATATGTTAGATTTAGTAAAAGACAACAAATTAAAACTGATTATTGATTGCGGAGTTGACGATTTTTTCATGACAGTAAACAGAGAACTTCATGCAAAAATGCTAACTCTAAAAATAAATCACGATTACATTGAGCGCCCAGGAGAACACAATCTCAAATACTGGGAAAATGCAATAAAATATCAACTTTTGTTTTTTCATGATTTCTTCAACGAAAGTGTAAAAGCAAAATAACATAAAGTGTATTGCGAACTACCGATAATTCGGAATACATAAACTTTGGTTGGTTATCTATCCTAACAGGTTTTCAAAACCTGTTAGGTATTTTTTCGCACAGATTAAAAGAGTTTAAAAGATTTTTTAGCCACGAATTGCACAAATTTTCACGAATAAAATCTGCTAAATCTGCGAGAGAAAAAATAGCCACAGATTAAAAAAAACTTAGCGAATATTGCGTAAACCACTGCGTGCTTCGCGGTTAAAATATTATACAAACTAACCCAAAATAATAATTATGAAAAGCGTAAAAATTATGATTTTGGTATTGCTGATACAGACCAAAATTTTCAGTCAGCAATCTCCAAAAAGAGAAATGCGAGCAGCTTGGATTTCAACTGTAGAAAATATCGACTGGCCGTCTAAACCAGGCTTGTCAGATAAAGAAATGAAAAACGAAATGATTGCCATTTTGGATAATCTTCGTTCGTATAATCTGAACACGGTTATTTTTCAAATTCGTCCGACTGCCGATGCTTTTTACAAATCTACAAAAGAACCCGCTTCACATTGGATAACCGGAACTCAAGGCGTTGCGCCAGGTTTTGATCCGTTGCAAATGATGATTGACGAAGCAGGAAAACGAGGCATGAACGTACACGTTTGGCTGAATCCGTATCGTGTGCAGAAAGATACAGTTAGAGATGTGCTTTCAAAAAATCACTTATATTTTAAAAGACCAGATCTTTTTCTGACATACGGAAAAACAAGATATTTTAACCCAGGGTTACAAGAAACAAGAAATTTTGTCGCTTCTGTTGTGGGCGAAATTGTTCGTAAATATGATATTCAAGCCGTTCACATGGATGACTATTTTTATCCGTATAAAATTGCTGGACAAGAATTTCCAGATGATAAAGCTTTCGCAAAAGAACCGCGCCAGTTTAAAGACAAAGACGATTGGAGAAGAGACAATGTCGATTTAATCATCAAACAAATCAGAGATACCATTATTGCCAATAAACCAGAAGTTGAATTCGGAATTTCGCCTTTTGGAGTTTGGAGAAATATTGCCAAAGATTCTCAAGGTTCTAATACAGTTGCCGGAGCTACAAACTATGATGATTTGTATGCGAATATTTTAAAATGGCAAAAAGAAAACTGGATCGACTACGTTACGCCCCAATTATATTGGCACATTGGTTTTGACAGAGCAAATTTTGAAGTTCTAGCAAAATGGTGGGCAGAGCACAAATATGGCGCAAATGTTTATGTTGGTCATGGCGATTATAAAATTTCGACTTCTGCGAAAGAGCCAGAATGGAGAAGTCCCGATCAAATTGTGAAACAGATCGAAATGATTCGTAAACTGCCTCAAATTGAGGGTTCAATGCATTTTACCGCTTCAACTTTTTTGAAAAAAGGAGATACTTTGAGACAGCCTTTAATTCAAAAAGAATACAAATACATCGCTTTAACTCCTGAAGCCAATAGAATTACGAGGTTAAAACCAGAAATGCCAACAAATGCAGTAATTGCTAAAAAAGGCAATAATGCAGTTTTGACTTGGAAAGCGGCTTTTAATGACAAGAAATATGTGATTTACAGATTTTCAAAAGGAAAAATAACCGATTTCTCAAATCCTGAAAACATTTATTATGTGACAACAGCTCTAAAACTAGAAGTTCCAAATGCCGATTTGGAAAACTATGTTTATGCGCTCACCGCTTTGAGTCAGACCCAGACAGAAAGCAGTCCGATAGAATTTTCAGTAAAATAAAAAAATAAAGAAATGAGAAAAAGTATTCTTCTAATTGCGATATTTCTAAGTTCGCTACCTTTTGTACACGCCCAAAAATTAGATATAATTCCAAAACCAGTTTCAGTTCAGCAAAGCGCTGGACAGTTGATTTTGCCTTCAATATTAAAAATTGTTGTAGACAAAAAACTAAAAAATAGTACCGATTATATTTCGGCAAGTCTTTCAAAAAATACAGGAATTAATCCGATTGTTTCGATTGGGAAAAAACATGGAAAAAATATTATTTCGTTTTTAGTAGATAAAAAATTAGATCTTCCTAATGAAGCGTATCAATTGGAAATAAACGAAAAAGGAATTTTCGTAAAAGGAAAAACAACCAACGGAGTTTTAAACGGACTTCAAACTTTAGTTCAAATTTGCTCAGCAAAAGAAGTTAAAAAAGGAACAGTTCCATTTGTGAAAATTGAAGATTATCCTCGTTTTGATTGGCGCGGAATGATGCTGGATTGTTCAAGACAATTCTTCGATAAACAAACCGTAAAAAATTATATCGATTGGTTGGCGGCTCATAAAATGAATGTTTTTCATTGGCATTTAACTGATGATAACGGTTGGAGAATTGAAATCAAATCATTGCCAGATTTAACTTTAAAAGGCGCTTGGAGAGGTCCAGGAGAAGTTTTATTGCCATCTTACGGTTCTGGAGACAAACGTTACGGAGGTTTTTATACCCAAGAAGATATAAAAGAAGTCGTTGCTTATGCAGCTAATCGCGGAATCTCAGTTATGCCAGAAATTGAGATTCCAGGACATTCACGTGCCGTAACTGCTTCGTATCCAGAAGTGGGTTGTGCTATAACACAGGAATTGAAAAGTGTTCAAGGCGAAGTGAAAAATGTTTGGTGTGTGGGTCGCGAAGAAAATTATGAGCTTTTAGATAATATAATAAAAGAAGTTTCAGGATTATTTCCTTTCGAGTACATTCATGTTGCAGGAGATGAAGTCAATCGTGCGAATTGGGAACATTGCCCAAAATGTCAAGCTTTAATGGCGAAAGAAGGATTTACAGATAGTTTTCAGCTTCAGAATTATTTCTTTAGAAGAGTTCAAAAAATTGTCGATAAATACCATAAAAAAACTGACGGTTGGAATGAAATTCTAAAAGGAGGAGAAATCGATCCCAATACGTTAATTTCTGCTTGGCAAGGAATTAGTTACGGAATCGAATCGGCTAAAAAAGGATATAAAACCATTATGATGCCTGGACAGTTTACGTATTACGATATGGCGCAATCTGAAACAGAACGAGGTCATCGTTGGGCGGCAATTACTGATACAAAACGTGCCTATTCGTTTGAACCAATTCCAGATGCTGAGCTGACATCAGAAGAACAGAAAAATATAGTAGGAGTTCAAGGTGCTCTGTGGAGCGAATATTTGGATCGTCCAGCTAGAATTATGGAATACCAAAGTTACCCGAGAATTAGTGCTTTGTCTGAAATTGGCTGGTCTAAAAAAGAAGATAAAAACTGGGATGATTTTTATGGAAGATTAATCAACAGCCATTTGCAACGATTGGCCGATATGGGAATTGCTTTTAGAGATTTTCCTCCAACGGCAATTTATAAAAATGGATTAATTACCGTTACTCCGCCTTATGAAAACGCTATTGTTCGTTATGACAAAGATGGAAATGAACCAACAAGACAATCTCCTTTGTACACTGGACCAATTCAGACAAAGGATTATGAACATTATATGTTTAGAGTTTTCTTTAACGAAACTTCTGCAAGTCCTGCCGTGAAAGTGGAGAAATTGCCTGTTGCGAATTGGAATACTTCAAAAGCAGAAGTTCTAACGATTTCAGAAAATATTTCAGAACATGTCGACAAAAAGGGAATTTGGTATTTGACTTTTAATCCAACGGACGATGGGACAAACGGAACAATTAAAAATGTTTCGCTTTTTGAAAATGATAAATTAGTGCAGACGTATTATGATGAAAAATCGTTGAAATCAAAACCTCGTTTGAGATTTGTGATTGAAAATTACAGCGAAAAAAATATTTATCGATTAGATTTTACAGTTGAAAATAAAGAAGAGAAAAAATCAGCTGCAAATGTGAAATTCAATTGTTCGCTTTATCAAGAACCAGAAGTGAAGGTGACTTCTTCGATGGCAGAAAATCCGAAGTTTCCAATTGCGAATCTGCAAGATTATAATGAAGAAACGTATTTGCGTACCGATGTTGCGTGCCAAGATGGCGACTGGATTTTGTATACTTTTACGAATCTCGTAACTTCTTCTAAGATAGATGTTTTGACTGGAATTCCGCATCACCCAAGATTTATCATTAACAATGGTTTTGTCGAGTTTTCATATAATGGAACTGACTTTATAAAAGGCGATAATTTTGATTACGGAAATGCATCCATTTATCCGAAACAGCCTGTAAAAGCCGTTAGAATTAAAATTACAGGAACGAATAATGAGCCTTTGATGGCAGGACAAGATTTAAAAATTAATCCGTAAATCATGAAAAAGATACTATTTAGCATCATCATTGTTTCTTTTGTTTTTTTAGGAATGAGTTTTCATTCGCCTAAAAAAATAAATATTGACAGCGACAATAAAGAAAATGAAGCCTACATCGATTCGATGATGAATAATGCGCTTAAAAAAGGTTTTTTCCCTGGAGCGCAAGTTATTGTTGGGACAGGAGATTTTAATTTGATTTCTAAAAACTACGGTTATCACGATTATACTAAAAAGCAATTAGTAAAATCAGAAGATGTTTTTGATTTGGCTTCAATGTCTAAAGTTTTAGGAGCGACTTTAGTAACCATGCGTTTGGTTGGAGATGGAAAGCTAAAATTGACAGATCAAGTAGGTGAAATAGTTTCGATGTATAAAAACACAGCGATTTCTGATTTAACGCTTTTTGAATTGCTAACGCATACTTCTGGATTAACACCAAGTATCACTTTATATCAAGCATTGCTTTCTACTCCAGATAATTCGCCTTTGTTGAGCAAGGAAAAATCAGAGCAATATGTTGAGCCGTTTGATAATATGTTTGTTAACAAAAACATTGTCTACGATTCCAAATATCTTGCTTTTGAACCAAAAGAAAATTGGATTCAGATTTATAAAAACATGTGGCTGAATCCAGAATTTTATCCATCAGTTTATGATCGAATTGCAAAAGCGAATACCAATCCGAGAGGGAAATATTTGTACAGCGATTTGAATCTTCTTTTGGTAAAGCAAATGATCGAAACCAAAACAGGAAAAAAATTAGATCAGTTTACAAATGAAATTTATACCGAATTAGGCATTTCAAAAATTGGATATAATCCGTTAAAATGGACTTCGATCGATAATGTAATGCCGACAGAAGTAGATAATCTTTTTAGAAAAGACACGATTAAAGGTTATGTACACGATGAAGCAGCGGCAATTTTTGGAGGAGTTTCTGGAAATGCAGGTTTATTTGCCAACGCAGAGTCGATTGCTGTAATCTGCAAAATGCTCATGAATAATGGAACTTACAAAGGAAAACAAATTCTAAAATCCAATGTCGTAAAAGAATTTACAGATTCGCCTTTAGCTAAAAGTGGCATTTATCGTGGTTTAGGTTTTGACAAAAGAAAACCAGACGAGTTTTTTACGAAAGACGATTTCGGACATACCGGTTTTACAGGAACGTTTTTCTTTATGAATAGAAAGACAAACCGATTTTTAATTATCCTAACAAATCGCGTAAATCCAACCAGAACTAACAGATTAATGTACAAAGATGATTTTAGTGCCAAGATCTGGAGACAAATTAATAAGTATTAAAAGTTTTTTTTCGCCACGAATTCAC
>NZ_JBHNPP010000044.1:0-30591 GCF_042436695.1 Flavobacterium sp. HJSW_4 | reverse complement strand
GTGTCATTGTCAAAAACGTTTTTCCCTAAAGTCTGAGGAACATTCGATCCTAAAACTGATGGAATCTCATCTGCATTCGCCACTAGATTTCCTGCCGTTACCGGTACAGTAATAGTAACCGAGTCGCAGTTTGCAGGCACTGCACCTACTTCACATATTGTATATTCTACACTGTAATTCCCTTTTGGAGTTCCTGCATTTACTGTAATAGTACCATTTGCATTTAACGTTAATCCTGATGGTAAAGTTCCAACAATACTTATTGTAACTTCCCCAGAATTAGTTCCAATTACAGCTTGATTAGCATTCAAAGTGTCATTTCCTATTAATGATATCGTAGTTCCACCAATGTTTCCATTAATTGGATCAATCGAATCTACTACTGCATCTATTGCATTTACAACTTTAACTTTAGCGGTAGCTGTTTCACAGTTCGCAGGATCAGCATTTTTCTCGCAGATTTGGTATGTAATGCTGTATGTTCCGCTTGGTGTATTTGCTGCAAGAGTTACGTTTCCATTAGCATCAACACTTAATGGTTCTGATGAACTAACCGTAACAGCTGTATTTCCAGCTGTAACTGCTGCTCCGCCTAAAGTATCGTTTGATTTAACGTTACCAATATTTGACGCTGACGATCCCGAAGATTTTGTCCCGAAATCATCATTAACAGCAACTAAATCATTTACTATTTTTACTGTTACTGTAGCCGAATTACAATTTCCATTATTAGCAATTTCACAAATTGAATAATCAAAAGTGTAAGTTCCTGTTGGCGTATTTGGTTTAACAGAAACTGCTCCTGTTGCATTGTCAAAGTTTAACACTGATGGTAAAGAAGTCACCGTAACATCAACATCATTAATATTAACTTTATTACAATTTAAAATATCGTTATCAAAAATATTAGAGATAACAACTCCTCCAGATATTCCTTTTGACGAAGAGATAGTGTCATCATTTGCTTCAATAGAACCAATTACTTTAACAATCTGCGTGCAAGTCTGCGCATTTCCTGCTGCATCTGTTACAGTCCAAGTTACTGTCGTATTTCCTAGTGGGAAGCTTGACGGCGCATTATTTGTTACCGTTACAGCTCCTGTACAATTGTCTGATGTGGTAGGTGTACCTAAAGTCACTCCAGTAGCAACACATGAATTAACATCGGCCGAAACTGTCACATTTGATGGACAAATAATTGAAGGTTTTTGAGTATCGTTAACTGTTACAATCTGCGTGCAAGTTTGCGTATTTCCTGCTGCATCTGTTGCAGTCCAAGTTACTGTCGTATTTCCGATTGAGAAGCTTGACGGCGCATTATTTGTTACCACTACAGCTCCTGTACAATTGTCTGATGTTGTTGGAGTGCCTAAAACTACTCCAGTTGCAACGCATGAATTGGCATCTGCCGAAACTGTCACATTTGATGGACAGATGATTGATGGCTTCTGCGTATCTTTTATAATTACTTTTTGAGTAGCTGTTTCTGTATTTCCATTTCCATCGGCAAAACTCCAGTTAATCGTATAAGTACCTTGAGCGCTATAAGTCAATGGATCTGATGTTGTTCCGGTTACTGTTCCAGCGCAATTATCTGTTGTTGTCGGACGTGTTACTGTTGCTGAACATTCTGCTGTAATATTTGCTAAAGTTGGCTTTACAGGTTTTTCTGTGTCACTAACTTTTACAGTTGAAACAGCTGAAGTCTCTTCGCAACCTGTAACTGTATTTCTAACTTTTACTTTATAATCACCATCTGCATTTACAACTAATGAAGATGATACTTCACCAGAAATCGCAACATCATTTTTATACCAAATGTAAGTTGGCGAGCTTGCATTGGTTGTTGTAGTCAAAGTAGTTGTTAAACAAGCTGTTAATGTTCCTCCAATCGAAATTGTTGGATTTGGATTAGTAGCAATATTAACTACATTACTTTTTGCGGTACAATTTGTTGCATTAGTAGCAACTACATAATAACCATTTGCAACAGAAAGATTGCTCCATGACAATGCAGATCCGCTTCCGGGTTTTGTAGATTGAACTGCTGTATCAGTAGAATCGTATAATTGGTAATTTACTCCATTTGCTGAAGTTGTAGAAGAAATTGATCCGTTTCCTCCTGGCGAAACACAAATTGTGCTTCCCGTTAACGATAAAGCAACTGGCAATGCATTTACAGTTACCGTAGTTCCTGCTGATGCTGTACTAGAACAAGCTCCTTCATTGGTAATAACTGCATATGATCCGCTTGCTGTTGCGCTGTAATTTCTGCTTGTCGCTCCATTAATTAAAACCCCATCTTTATACCATTGGTAGTTTGTTGATGTCGTTGAAGTAAGCACAACACTTCCGCCTTCGCAGAATGCTGTTGCTCCTCCTGCTGTAATTGAAGGTGTCGCTGGCAGTGAATTTACTGTCACACTTGCACCTGCAGACGCTAAACTTGAACAAGTTCCATTGTTTGTAATAACTGTATATGATCCGCTTACTGTTGCGCTGTAATTTCTGCTTGTTGCTCCATTAATTAAAACTCCATCTTTATACCATTGGTAGTTTGTTGATGTCGTTGAAGTAAGCACAACACTTCCGCCTTCGCAGAATGCTGTTGCTCCTCCTGCTGTAATTGAAGGTGTCGCTGGCAGTGAATTTACTGTCACACTTGCACCTGCAGACGCTAAACTTGAACAAGTTCCATTGTTTGTAATAACTGTATATGATCCGCTTGTTGTAGCGCTGTAATTTCTGCTTGTTGCTCCATTAATTAAAACTCCATCTTTATACCATTGGTAGTTTGTTGATGTAGATGAAGTAAGCGTAACACTTCCGCCTTCGCAGAATGTTGTTGCTCCTCCTGCTGTAATTGAAGGTGTTATTGGTCTAGAGTTTACTGTTACTGTCGCATTAACTGTTAATACTCGGCTACAAGTTCCGTCACTAACATTAGTTAAATTTAAAGTTGCGTTTGCAGTTACATTTGATACTGTAACAGTTGCTGTTCCATCTGTTCCTATTGTTGCAGTTCCCGAAGCAGCTCCTGTATAAGTAACAACATTTCCAGATGTTCCCGATATTGTAAAAACAGCATTTGAACCTGAACAAACAGGGCTATTTGTACTAAGAGTTGCGGCAACTGGTAATGAATTTACAGTCACTACTGTAGCATCTGATGGTAAGCTTGAACACGTTCCGTTATTAGTAATAACTGTATATGAACCGCTAGCAGTAGTAGTGTATCTTCTATTTGTCGCTCCGCTAATTAAAACTCCATCTTTATACCACTGATAGTTTGACGACGTTGATGAAGTAAGCTGAACACTTCCGCCTTCACAAAATGTTGTTGCCCCTCCTGTCGAAATTGAAGGTTTTGCTGCTAGCGAATTTACTGTTACTGTTGCATTAACTGTCAATGCACGACTACAAGTTCCATCACTAACATTCGTTAAATTTAAGGTAATATTTCCAGTTACATTAGATATTGTAACCGTAGCTTTTCCATCTGTTCCTATTGTTACAGTTCCAGAAGCAGCTCCTGTATAGGTAACAACATTTCCTGATATTCCTGATATGGTAAAAACAGCATTTGACCCTGAACAAACAGGACTATTTGTGCTAAGGGTTACCGTTGGTAAAGCATTTGACGTTATTGTAGCTGTAGCACTATTATTAGCAGTAGGATCATCCACATTAGATGATGTAATAGTTGCAGTATTAGAATAAGTTCCTGTATCCTTAACTGTAGCAGTTATGGTAAGGACTGCACTAGCCCCACTATCTAAACCAGACACAGTCCATATTCCTGTAGCACTATCATAAGTAGTTCCCGCTGGAACCGTAGAAGAAACATAAGTATATCCTGAAGGAAGCTTATCTGTTACCGAAACACCTTCTGCATTTGAAGGTCCTAAGTTTTTAGCTGTTACAGTAAAAATTACGTTTGAACCCACACACTGACTAGAAACATTAACCTTGTTTTCTACAGCAACATCACTACAAAGTGTAACTGTTATAGGAGTTGATTGTGAACTAATCCCGCAAGATAAAGTTGATGTTACGGTATAAGATCCAGTCTTAGTAACCGTTATAGTATTTGAAGTTTGTCCTGGAATAACAGTCCCATTATAACGCCATTCATAAGGTGAAAATCCAGCATCTGTTGTTAAAGTTGCTGATTGTTTTAGACAACTACTTCCTCCAATATAAGTTTCTTTGGGAGCTGCTGGCTGTTGTGCAAAATTTGAAAAAAAAGCAGCCATTGAATAACCATTACCCTGCTGAGCTATAGAAACTGTCAGCTTTGCATCACTATTAAGAGAAATTGTATTTGGATTCCCTATTTTATCTCTATTGAAGTCTATTATGTACCAACCAGTTGATCCTAACTGACGACGAGTAGTTCCCATAGTTTGCTCTAAACTAGTACCGTTTAAAACAACTAAATCAGTTGCACTTTTTAGCAATACATAACCAAAATAATCTAATGAACCATTAGTATATCCTTTAAAAGTCGAAGTTTCAACAAAATTAGATCCTCCACATGCCGATACAGGTGCAATTGTCGAAATATCGACTTCGCAACCATCTGCAGTACCAGAATAAACAGCAACGTTATTAGTCGCCGAAATTCTTGATGATGTAAATTGCGTGCCTGAAACACCATTTTTAAAAGTATAATACTCCCCTGCATTTCGTGTTATTGTTACAGGTGAACCTACTTCATTACCATTAGTAGCGTTATAAGTATTTATTGTTATCGTTGTACCATCTTTAGTTGCTACAATAGTTGTCTGTTCTGCTGTATCATTTCCTTTTCCTCTTTCAAGGAAATACTCTTTCCCTAAAACCGATACTGGCGGTAATTGATCAAACGTTCCGTCACCACATGCCACTGGAGTATCTATTCGTACACCCGTATTCATCACAACTGGTCCTGAAGACTCAACCAACGAACCAATCGCTGCATTGAACAAATAACTTTGCCCAGCTCCTAACGTTGTTACTACACTTCCATTTACTTTTACTTGCGTATTATTACCAATTGCCATTACACTATAAAAAGGTCTTTCTTGGTCAGATGTTCCCATATTACGATAATACCCAACTCGAAATTCCACACCGATACCTGCATCGCCAAAACTAGTCAATGAGGCATTTCCTTTAATATTAGAATCACCACCTTGCCCAATCGCATCAGATGCAATGTTTCTTAAATTTACAGAAACAGCTCCATTTGTACTAGTAACAATTATACCTCTATCATTGTAAACAGTACCAGCACTGTTAAAAGTTAAAGCCGCAGTATTTGGATCTCCTACGAATCTATAAACTGCTGGAGCTCCTTTTACAGTGGTAAGCGAATTTGAATTAATAGCTGTTCCGTCTTTGGTTAAACTAACGGCACTACCATCACTTTTTGTTATAGTAAAACTTACCGGACTAGTAGAATTTGTAGCAATTATTATTTCATTTGCTCTACTAAAATACTGCCACGGTGCAGGTGCTATATAATGTTTTGTGAAAAATTGAGCTGAAACGCTGTGAGCATTTAGCAATAAAAAGACAATAAGAAAAATTAGTCTAGAAAATCCAGACTTACAAAAAGTAAAGTTACGCATAGACAACTTGAGTTTGTGGAACAGAAATTTTAGACACTAAAAAACGGATGATCGTTTTTAGCATCTTGATGAGATACGTGAAAAAAAATATATTGGATTTTAAAAAACTTAAAAAAGTTTTTTCAAGACTTACATATAAGAAAGACATTATGCAGACCATTGCCATATAGTAACGTAAAGACTATAAAAGTCTCTCAGGTTTTAAATTAAGTAGATTTGGAAAGCGCGAAAGTATATCGAGAATTGAAACAGACCTTATTATTTCGTTAAAGTACACATAAACTCGTTGAACAACAGATTTTAACAACTGTTTATCAATTAAAAATTAAAAAAAAGTAAACATTTGATAATCAAGGAAGAGAATTTTCTTAAATAATTGCAACAATTTTAAATTCTTACAGAATTTATTGATAAATAAGCAATTAAACGTAGGAAAAACAAAAAAAGCTAAAAAGAAAATTACCAATAAAATATTGATAATTAGCATTTTAAATAAAAAAATCAAATATATTATTGCAAAAACTTGATATTACGCTTTAGGCCATCAAATTTTGTTCTTTTAATAGGAGAGTTTTTAAAAACTTGTTTAAAAGTTTCTTCGGTAATATCAATCCAGTCTTTTTTAGTAAAAGAAAGTAAATCGGGATTAGGATTAAATAAAGGCTCTGAATGTGATTTAGAAAATCGATTCCATGGACAAACATCTTGGCAGGTATCACAACCAAACATCCATTCATCGAATTTTCCTTTCATTTCTTCAGGAAGATTTTCTTTTAACTCAATCGTATAATAAGAAATACATTTGCTTCCATCTACAATATAAGGAGCCACAATTGCTTGTGTTGGGCATGCATCTATACAGGCCGTGCAAGACCCGCAATGATCTGTAACTGCATAATCGTATTCTAATTCTAAATCAATAATAAGTTCGGCAATGAAATAAAAAGAGCCAACTTTTTGAGTAATCAGATTACTGTTTTTTCCAATCCAACCCAAACCACTTTTAGCAGCCCAAGCCTTATCTAAAACAGGTGCAGAATCGACAAAAGCTCGTCCAGAAACATCTCCGATATTTTCTTGAATCGAATGTAAAAACTCTTTCAGCTTATCTTTAATTACAAAATGATAATCTTGCCCATAAGCATATTTGGAAATTTTAAAACTTTCGTCGTTTTGAGTTGAATCCGGATAATAATTAAGTAAAAGTGAAACAACACTCTTACCGTCATCAACCAATAAAGTTGGATCTAGACGCTTATCAAAATGGTTTTCCATATAAGCCATCTGACCATTGCGATTGTTCTTCAACCAATTTTCAAGTCGAGGAGCTTCTTTCTCTAAAAATCCCGCTTTAGATATGCCACAAGAAAGAAAGCCAAGTCTTTTGGCTTCTTCTTTTATGAACTTTGAATATGTCTCTTTCGAATTAATACTCATCTTTTTGAAAATGAAACTTCAATATTAACTGGTTTTAAAGTCACCAAAGGATTAAACTTAACCGTTTCATTTTTAGCCTTAATCTCATACTTTTTGACAATCTGTGAAATTGCCAAACACATTTCATAGATAGCAAAACCAGTTCCTATGCACATTCTTGGACCTGCTCCAAAAGGATAAAAGTACTGCATTGACTTTTTCTTTTCTTCTCCTAAAAATCTTTCTGGAATGAATTCATCTGGATTATTCCAATACTTTGGATTACGATGTAACTCATAAAATGACACCCCAATTAATGTCTTTTTTTTGATTTTAAATTCAGTTAAAGAATCATCTTCAACATTTTCTCTATCTGTGATCCAAGCAGGAGGATACAAACGCATCGATTCATTTAAAACCGCGTTTGTATAAGTCATTTTCTGAAGCTGTTCAATAATATTATCAGTCTGGGATTCTATTTCTGTAATTTCATCAAAAATCTTTTGTTGGATTTCAGGGTATCTTCCCAGAAAATGAAGTGTAAAAGTTAAAGCATTAGCTGTAGTTTCATGACCCGCAATAAATAAAACCTTGATTTCGTCAATCAATTGTTGCATAGACATGCTCTCTCCCGTATCTTCATATCGGGTCTCCATAAGCATATTAAGAAGATCATTGAATTCCTCTTTCGAAGCATTTCTTCCTTCAATAATTTCTTGAATAATCTTATTATTTTCTTCTGCTAAATTTAAATGTTTTCGAACTTGCCCACTTAATGAAAACCATAATGCCTTATGAGGAAGTCTGATTTCTTTAACTAAAAACGTCTGAACTTCTTCTATTATGAATTTAATCCTATGAAGTTTTTCTTCCGAAATTGAAAATTCAAATAAAGACTTCGCAACAACATTAAAAGCAAGTTGGCTCATTGCAGGAAAGACATCCAAAAATTTATCTTCTACTAAATGATCAACTTCTGCAGTAATCGTTTTATTCATATTATCAACCAGCTGATTCATCTTTTGTTTATGAAAAGCAGGTTGTATAAGACGTCTTTGTTTTAACCAAAAATCTCCATCACTCGTTAAAAGACCTTTTCCCAAGTATTTTGAAAGATATACTGATTGAAATTTGGACTTATTATAATTTCTTTGATTTTTAACTAAAATATATTGAGCAACATCGTTGTCTCGTGATAGAATTATATGCCTCGTAAAGCCAATTCTAATAGAAAAAGAATCACCAAATTTCTCAAAATATCTTTTGTGAAAAGGAATTGGATTTCTTCGAACTCCTTCAGCATCTTTAAAAAATCTCAATATTGAAAGTCTGGTCGGGTAATTATATTTTTTACTTATAGACATTCTATTTGTATTAAAATAATTCTCCCTGATTATTCATATTTACTTTTCCAAGATGCTTATAAGCCTTATCCGTAACTTCTCTACCTCGAGGCGTTCTCATTATAAATCCTTCCTGAATTAAAAAGGGTTCATATACTTCTTCGACTGTTTCACTGCTTTCACTAACTGCTGTCGCTAAAGTTGAAAGCCCAACTGGCCCCCCTTTAAATTTATTGATAATGGTCAACAATATTTTGTTATCCATTTCGTCCAATCCATGAGCATCAACATTTAATGCTTTTAAGGCATATTTTGAAATTTCTAAATCGATCCTTCCATTTCCTTTAATTTGAGCAAAATCGCGAACACGTCTTAGTAATGCATTAGCAATACGAGGAGTTCCACGACTTCTTCCTGCAATTTCAATAGCTGCTTCCAAATCAATAGGCATTTTCAATATAGAAGCACTTCTCTCAACAATAGTTGTTAAAAGCTCGGTAGTATAATATTGTAAACGTGATGATATTCCGAAACGGGCACGCATAGGGGCCGTTAATAATCCCGATCTAGTAGTCGCTCCAATCAAAGTAAAAGGATTCAAATTGATTTGCACAGTTCTTGCATTTGGTCCAGACTCAATCATGATATCAATCTTGAAATCTTCCATTGCCGAATACAAATACTCCTCAACAACAGGACTTAGTCGATGAATTTCATCAATAAACAAAACATCTCGTTCGTCTAAGTTGGTTAGTAAACCAGCTAAATCGCCAGGCTTATCCAAAACAGGTCCTGAAGTGATTTTTATCCCAACTTGCAATTCGTTAGCCAATATGTTAGCCAAAGTAGTTTTTCCTAAACCTGGAGGACCATGAAAAAGAGCATGATCAAGCGCCTCTCCACGTTGGTTTGCAGCCGCAACAAAGACTTTCAAATTTTCCAAAACTTGATCTTGTCCGGCAAAATCATCAAATGACAGCGGACGCAATTTTTTTTCAAGATCTAACTCTTCTGAGTTATATCCTTTAGTAGTAGGATCTAGATTTTCATTCATCCTACAAAGATATATAAACTAATTAGTTTGTAAAATAGTTCAACTGAACGTTTAGAACTTTAACTAAAGAAAAAAGGCTATCATTTCTGATAGCCTTTTATATTATTTTTAGTGGTGTAAAACTTCTTCACCTTCTTTCATTGGTACATTTTGAGGAACAAAATCTACATCATGATTTGGGTTACTGTAGTCATACGGCCAACGGTATACGTGAGGAATTTCTCCTGGCCAGTTTCCGTGGATATGTTCTACTGGAGTAGTCCACTCTAAAGTAGTAGATTTCCATGGGTTTTGAGTTGCTTTTTTACCGTAGAAAATACTGCTAAAGAAGTTGTATAAGAATACTAATTGGAACGCACCTCCTATAAGAGCAAATGTTGTAATTAAAACATTCACATTTTGTAAATCATCAAATAATGGGAAGTTTGTGTTAGTATAGTAACGTCTTGGTAAACCAGCTAATCCGATAAAGTGCATTGGGAAGAAAACTCCGTAAGCACAAACTGCAGTTACCCAGAAGTGGATATAACCTAAGTTTTTGTTTAACATTCTTCCGTACATTTTAGGGAACCAGTGGTAAATACCAGCAAACATTCCGTAAAGTGCAGAGATACCCATTACTAAGTGAAAGTGAGCAATTACGAAGTAAGTATCGTGAACGTTAATATCTAAAGTACTATCTCCTAAAATGATTCCTGTTAAACCTCCAGTAATGAAAGTAGAAACCATTCCGATAGAGAATAACATTGCAGGGTTAAATTGTAAGTTACCTTTCCATAAAGTTGTAATCCAGTTAAATGCTTTTACAGCAGATGGAATAGCAATCAATAAAGTTGTAAAAGTAAATACAGATCCTAAGAAAGGATTCATACCTGAAATAAACATGTGGTGACCCCAAACGATAGTTGATAAAAATGCAATTGCAAGAACTGACATAATCATCGCTCTGTAACCGAAAATTGGTTTACGAGCATTTGTAGCCATAATTTCAGATACTAGACCCATCGCTGGTAAGATTACGATGTAAACCTCAGGGTGACCTAAGAACCAGAATAAGTGCTCAAACAATACAGGAGAACCTCCTTGGTAATGTAAAACTTCACCAGCAATATAGATATCAGATAAGAAGAATGAAGTACCAAAACTTCTATCGAAAATCAATAATAAAGCTGCAGATAATAATACTGGAAACGAAATAACACCAATAATAGCTGTTACGAAGAATGTCCAAATTGTAAGAGGAAGTCTAGTCATAGACATTCCTTTAGTTCTTAAGTTAAGTACAGTAACAATGTAATTCAAAGATCCCATCAAAGAAGATGCGATGAAAATAGCCATAGATACTAACCATAATGTCATACCTGTTCCTGATCCTGGAATTGCTTGCGGCAATGCACTTAAAGGAGGGTAAATTGTCCATCCTGCAGATGCCGGTCCAGCTTCAACAAATAAAGAACATAACATTACAACTGCAGATAAGAAAAACAACCAGTATGAAATCATATTCATAAATCCAGATGCCATATCTCTTGCTCCAATTTGAAGTGGAATCAATAAGTTACTAAACGTTCCACTTAAACCTGCCGTCAGTACAAAGAATACCATGATGGTACCGTGAATTGTAACTAAAGCCAGATAAATATCATTTGCCATTACACCATCAGGTGCAAATTTATCTCCTAATAAAACATTGAATATTTTGAAAGACTCCTCTGGCCACGCTAATTGCATTCTGAAAAGCAAGGACATTGCAATCCCAATTACTCCCATAACAATACCAGTAATCAAGTATTGTTTAGCAATCATTTTGTGATCAATACTAAAAATATATTTAGTAATGAACGTGTCTTTATGATGATGTTCGTGCTCGTGATCGTGTCCGTGATCGTGACCGTGCGCTTCTGCTGACATATATTTGTACTTTAAATTTTCTTAATAATATTATTTCATCGCAACTTTAGCTACAGCAGCTTTTACAGTATCAACAACTGTCTTAACAGTGTCGATAACTTTTGCAGCAGTATCTGTAGTTGGTGCAGCTCCTTCAGCTGGTTTCTCAGCAGCAGCCGCCGCTTTAATATCTTGAGCTAAAGTAGTTTTCTCGCTTAACCATTTTTTGTAATCTTCTGGAGTATCAACTACAACTTTCATTTGCATGTTATAGTGAGAAGCTCCACAAATTTTATTACATAATAATAAGTAATCAAATGTGTAAGGATCTAAAGCTGTACCTCCTTTTGCAACTAACTCAATGCTTTTTGCAGCTCTAAGTTTGTTAATGTTAGCAACTTTTTCAACCATAAATGGTAATTCTCTATATTCCGAAGTAGTATAAGTTGGAATGAAAGCAAATTCAGTAACCATACCTGGAACGCAGTTCATTTGTGCTCTAAAGTGAGGAAAGTAAGCTGAGTGCAATACATCCTGAGAACGCATTTTAAAGTGAACTTTTTTACCTTTAGGAATATGCAATTCTGAAACTACGATATCATCTTGAGCATTAGGATCTGACATATCAACTCCCAATGTATTTACTCCCTCGATTAAACGTACGTTAGCTTTTCCTAAAACGTTATCTTGTCCAGCATATCTAGCTGTCCATTTAAATTGTTGAGCATATAATTCAATCTCAATTACATCTTCATCTTTATCAACGAACATGATGTTATTCCAAGCGTATAATCCATAAAGAATTAAACAAGCTAAAACAACAGAAGGAATGATACTCCAAATTGCCTCTAATTTATTACTATCAGCAAAAAATAATGCTTTTTTATCTTTATTACCTCTATTCTTAAAAGAAAACCAGTATAATAAACCTTGTGTAATAAATTGAACTAAGAAAATTAAAACCCAAGTGATATTCATTAAATTATCTACCAATAGTCCATGTTCTGATGCAGGAGTATGCAAAGCTAAACCTCCCCATTTTAATAGACCATAAATAGTAAATATATAAATGAAAGCTAAAAAGCCAAACATAATATATCCTTGAATGTTATTATCATTATCAGATGCAACCTGAGAATCGTTCGAAGAAGCTCCAACCTGTGTAAGATCAAATATCTTCGTCAATTGCCATAATGCAACTGCTAATAAAACTACAACTATAATTACCAACAAACTTGTCATCTGTTTACTTCTTTAAATATTAATAATGAAAATGTTTACTTTCTTCGATGAAAGGATTTCTTTTTGCAAGCAAAGGAGATTTAGTTAATGCAGTAAATACAACAAATATAAATAAACCTAAGAAGAAAAGAATCGATGCAATTTCAGGAACTCCAATAAACCATTTGTCTCCTACAGTACCAGGCATAATCATATTAAAGAAATCAACATAATGACCTAATAATATTACAACACCAGCCATAACAATAATCCAGTTAAGACGTTTGAAATCTGTATTGATCAATATTAATAGTGGAAAAACAAAGTTCATAACAACCGCTCCAAAGAAAGGAAGGTTATAAAGTTGAATTCTTGTTATAAAATAAGTTACCTCTTCTGGAATATTAGCGTACCAGATCAACATGAACTGAGAGAACCATAAATAAGTCCAGAAAATACTAATACCGAACATAAATTTAGCTAAATCGTGGATGTGGCTTGTATTTACATATTCTAAATATCCTTTAGATTTTAAGTAAACCGTTACCAATGCGATAGCAGTAATACCACTTACGAAGAAAGAAGCAAATACGTACCATCCAAATAATGTACTAAACCAGTGAGGATCAAAAGACATAATCCAATCCCAAGACATAATAGATTCAGAAACGATAAAGAACACTAAGAATCCTGCAGAAGCTTTAAAATTCTTTTTATAGTAAAAATCATCATTTGCTTCATCTTGAGCTAAACAGTTTTTTGCAGAAAAATAACGGTAAACGTTCCATCCTAACAAAAAGATAAATGCTCTTGCAATCCAAAATGGGAAATTTAAGTACCCTGATTTTCCTGCGATAATAGCATCATAATTTGGGCTTTTAGGATCTGTTACACCTTCACCTAACCAAACAAATATATGATTAAAGTGTAATCCACATAAAACTAAGATTATGAAGAAGATGACAGAACCAGCTGGTAAATAAGCTGTTATACCTTGCATAACTCTAAATAAAACTGGAGACCAACCTGCCTGAGCAACTTGTTGAATAGCATAGAAAGCTAAAACTCCCATCGAAAGCAGTAAAAAGAAAATACAAGCTACATATAAAGCAGACCAAGGCTTATTTTGCAATTGGTGTAATACGTGCTCTAAATGTTTTTCGTGCTCATTCGCACCAGAAACTTCTGCATGCTCAGCTCCCTTATGAGAGTCATGTGCAACTTCAGCAGCCTCATGATGACCTGCTTCTTTGTGAGATGCCTCCGCTTTTTCTTCATGCGCCGCACCATGAGAACCATGTTCATCTGCAGCTAGTATTTTTTCAACTTCTTTAATATCTTTTGGTGCACTTAAAAAACCATACCCAATTCCTAATAAACCAACGGCCATTAAGATGATAGAAAAAGTTTTTAATTTACTTGAAAATGTATACATATCTATTACGATCAGTTTGTTCAACAATTATAATTGGCTTCTTAGTTTCAGAACATAGTCAGCAACTAACCAACGTTCGTGAGCACTTAATTGATTTGCATGTGAACCCATTGCATTTAAACCATAAGTCTCAACATGAAAGATACTTCCTTCTGTGATTTCTCTGTCTTTATAGCTAGGTACTCCAAGAAATTTTTCTCTTTCAACCAATTTACCTTTACCATTACCAGTTGCACCATGGCAACTGATACAGTAAATTTCAAAAAGCTCTTTACCTTTTCCAGAATTTTTTTCTTCTTCAGTCAAAGGTGATTTTAAATTAGCTTTAGCTAACTCATAACCAGCAGTTGAATTTTCATATTCATAAGGTTCAAAACCTCTATTTATAGTTCCTGCAACAGGAAGCTGCCCTTCTTTTCCTCCCTTAAATATTTTTGCTTCTGAATATGGCTCGTAAGCAACAGACTCATACATATTTGGGAAATACTGATAGTTCGGTGCCGAATTATTGTGGCAAGATGAAACTAAAATAGTTATACCAACTAAAAGTGTTATTTTATATATCCTTTTCATAGCTACAATTAATTCTTTTCTATTACTTTAACTTCAACAGCTCCAGTTCCTTCAAAGAAAGAAACTAATTCAGCTTCGTTATCATTTACAGCAACCTCCATTAAAAAGTGGTCATCAGTTGTTCTTACATCTGGGTTTTCAGCTTCTTTAAAAGGCCATAATCTACTTCTCATGTAAAAAGTAATTACCATTAAGTGAGCTGCAAAGAATACAGTCATCTCAAACATAATTGGTACAAAAGAAGGCATATTTTGGATGAAACTAAAACTTGGTTTACCTCCAATATCCTGCGGCCAGTCATGAATCATGATGTATCCCATCATAGTCGTTGCAACAGAAATACCAACACATCCATATAAAAAAGCACATATTGCTAATCTTGTTGGTGCTAAACCCATGGCTTTATCCAATCCGTGAACTGGGAATGGAGTAAAAACCTCTTCAATATGATGATGAGCAGCTCTAGTTTTCTTTACTGCATTCATCAAAACGTCATCGTCATTATAAATGGCGTATATTACTTTATTACTCATGATGTGAATCTTTACTATTTGCTCTTTCTCTAATGTAATTATCTCCAGTACCTTTCAAAATTGTTTTAACCTCTGCCTGAGCAATTACAGGGAATGTTCTAGAGTATAATAAAAACAATACGAAGAAGAAACCAATTGTTCCAATGAAAATTCCAATATCAACAAATGTTGGTGAGAACATTGTCCAAGAAGATGGAAGGTAATCTCTATGTAAAGAAGTAACAATAATTACGAATCTTTCAAACCACATACCGATGTTTACAACAATCGAGATGATGAATGAGAACATGATACTTGTTCTTAGTTTTTTGAACCACATGAACTGAGGAGAGAACACGTTACATGTCATCATTGACCAATATGCCCACCAGTAAGGTCCAGTAGCTCTATTTAAGAATGCATATTGCTCATATTCTACACCTGAATACCAAGCTACGAATAACTCAGTAATATAAGCCACACCAACAATAGATCCAGTAATCATGATAATGATATTCATTAACTCAATATGCTGTAATGTGATATAAGCTTCAAGATTAGATACTTTTCTCATAACGATCAATAATGTATTTACCATCGCAAATCCTGAGAAAACCGCTCCAGCAACGAAGTATGGAGGGAAAATAGTTGTATGCCATCCTGGAATTACAGAAGTAGCAAAGTCCATAGATACAATCGTGTGTACAGAAAGTACAAGTGGAGTAGCTAAACCAGCTAATACTAAAGATACTTCTTCAAAACGTTGCCAGTCTTTTGCTCTACCGCTCCATCCAAAACTTAAAATAGAATATACTCTTTTGTTAAATGGAGTAATAGCTCTATCACGAAGCATCGCAAAGTCAGGTAATAAACCAGTCCACCAGAAAACTAATGATACTGAAAGATAAGTTGAAATCGCAAATACGTCCCAAAGTAAAGGTGAGTTAAAGTTAACCCATAAAGATCCAAATTGGTTTGGAATAGGTAATACCCAGTATGCTAACCATGGACGACCCATGTGAATAATTGGGAATAAACCTGCTTGAACTACTGAGAAGATAGTCATAGCTTCTGCAGAACGGTTAATAGCCATTCTCCAACGTTGACGGAAAAGTAATAATACCGCAGAAATTAATGTTCCAGCGTGACCAATACCAACCCACCAAACGAAGTTAGTAATATCCCAAGCCCAGCCAACTGTTTTATTTAATCCCCATGTTCCGATACCGGTAGATACGGTGTAAATTATACAACCTAACCCCCAAAGGAAGGCTATTAATGCGATTGAAAATACAATCCACCATTGCTTGTTTGCAGGCCCCTCAACAGGTGCAGCTACATCTACAGTTACATCGTGATAAGATTTATCACCTATAACTAAAGGTTTTCTAATGGGTGCTTCGTAGTGAGACGACATAATCCTTTATATTGTTTCTTAATTAATAATTTTACTAAGTATTTCTAACTTTAACATGGTAAACCACATTTGGTTTTGTACCTACGTGCTCTAATAAGTGGTATGATCTTTCATCAGCAGCTAATTTAGCAACTTTACTTTCTTTATCATTTACATCACCAAATATCATCGCTCCTGAAGAACAAGCGCTTGAACAAGCTGTTTGGAATTCACCATCTCTAACCGGACGGCCTTCGTTTTTAGCTTTTAATTTAGTAGCTTGTGTCATTTGTATACACATAGAACATTTCTCCATAACACCACGAGAACGCACGTTAACGTCTGGATTTAATACCATACGGCCTAAATCATCGTTCATATGATAATCGAACTCAGTGTTTTTGTTGTATAAGAACCAGTTAAAACGACGTACTTTATATGGACAGTTGTTAGCACAGTAACGAGTACCAACACATCTGTTGTAAGCCATATGGTTTTGGCCTTCACGACCGTGAGAAGTTGCAGCAACAGGACAAACTGTTTCACAAGGTGCGTGATTACAGTGTTGACACATTACAGGTTGGAATGCAACTTGAGGATTATCTCCTGCTTTCTCCATTTCATTAAATGTAGATAATGAACTAGATAAACCAGCGATTCCTTCTTTTCTTTCATTATCACCTTCAAAAGTGCTTTCAGAAGAATAATATCTATCGATACGTAACCAGTGCATATCACGGCTTCTTCTTACCTCTGCTTTACCTACAACTGGAACGTTGTTTTCAGCGTGACAAGCGATAACGCAAGCTCCACATCCAGTACAAGCATTTAAGTCAATTGAAAGATTGAAGTGGTGACCAGTTGTACGATCAAATGATTCCCAAAGATCTACAGTAGTAGCTTCAACTTCTTGGTGATCTAAAGATACCATTGGTTTTTCATTCCAATGTTCAGCATCTTTAGTATTGAATATTTCTAAAGTTGTTTCTTTAATAATATCTCCTCTACCCATTAAAGTTTTCTGACCTTGAACACAAGCGAACTCATGTACTCCTCCAGCTTTAGCGATAGAAACAGATTGAACATTATTGAAACCTTTATATAAAGCGTAAGCATTTAAACCTACTTGCATTTCTTCTTTTAGAGCTGCTTTACGTCCATATCCAAGAGCTAGACCTAAAGTTCCAACTGCTTGTCCTGGCTGAACGATAACTGGAACATTCTCCAATTTAACTCCATCAACAGTAAGAGTAGCATAGCTACCATTTAATCCACCGTTTGCAACAATTTCATTTGATAAACCAAGTTTTTTAGCATCTGCATTAGAAACTGTAACGTAGTTATCCCAAGAAACTCTTGTAATTGGATCTGGAAACTCTTGCAACCAAGGGTTGTTAGCGTGTTGTCCATCACCTAATCCTGTTTTAGTATATAATACTAATTCAAAATCACCAGCATCTTTAGATTTTACAACTGCACTTGCAGCCGTAGCAGCGTCAATAGCACCTCCAGTTAATGCTGAAGAACCAAGAACAGCTACACCATCGTGCAATACTTTATTCCAAGAAGCACCTGCAGTGTAAGCTCCAGAATTTGCTTTTAAGTAGTCATAAAAAGTACCTGCTGTACCATTTACTGACAATAAAACATCTTGAAATTGTTTTGTATTAAAGATAGGACGGATTGTAGGCTGAGTTAAGCTATATGTTCCACTTGTCAACTCAAGATCTCCCCAAGACTCTAAATAGTGAGGAGCTGGTGCAGCAATTGAAACAATTGATGCTGTTTCGTCTTCTTTTAATGAGAAAGAAACAGATGTTTTAACTTTTTTCAATCCAGACACAAAAGAAGCTGAATTAGCTAAAGTGTACACAGGATTAACTCCACTCATAATTAAAGTATGAACACTTCCAGCTTCCATATCTTTAATTAACTGTGCAACTATAGCATTAGAACCTTTTCTAATTTGTCTAGCTCCAGCAGTATTAAAAGCTTCACTAGCCAATACTTGATTGATAGCTAAAACTAATAATTGAGCATTTTTATCTTCAATTCCAGATACTAAAACTCCTTTTGAACCAGCAGCTTTAAGTTGTTGAGCAGCTTTAACTACTTCAACTTTAAATTTCTCCTCTAAAGCTACAGGAACAGAAGCACCTGCAATAATATTATAAATTTGAACTAAAGCTTGCTTTTGAGCAGCTACAGTCATTGGAACACGCTTATCAGCAGCAGCTCCAGATAATGTCATGTTTGATTCAAACTGGAAGTGACGAGACATTTTTCCATTTTGAGGAATACGTCCTTGTGCATATCCAGTATCATATCCCCCACCTTGCCAATCTCCTAAGAAATCAGCACCAACAGATACAATTAAAGAAGCTTTTGAAAAATCATAATCAACTAAAGCTCTTTGACCATACACAGCTTCGAAAGCATCTAAAGCTTCAGATGACGAAACTGCATCGTATACTACGTGCTTAGCGTTTGGATTTTTTGCAATAAACTCAGCAATTAATTTATCTGTAGAAGGACTCGCTAAAGTGTTAGTCAATAATACTACTTGACCACCTTTAGCTTTTGCATCTGCTAAACTTGATTTAATTTTCAAATCAACAGCTGACCAAGAAGAATCCTTACCATCTACTTTTGGCTCTTTCAAACGAGCGCTATCATACAATCCTAAGATCGATGCATGAATTCTAGCATTCGCAGAAAATTTAGCTCCTGCAATTGTATTGTTTTCAATTTTAATTGGACGACCCTCACGAGTTTTAACCAAAAGATTAGCAAAATCAAACCCATCAAAAACTGTAGTTGCATAATAATCTGCAACACCAGGAATGATTTGTTCTGGTTGTAATACATAAGGGATAGACTTGTGAACAGGACCTTCGCAAGCAGCTAATGTTACAGCCGCTGTACTAAACCCTACGTACTTTAAAAAGTCACGACGTGAAGTCCCTGATGTAGATAAAGCCTCAGCGTTACCCAAAAACTCATCAGTAGGAATTTCTTCAACAAACTCGTTATTTCTAAGCGCCTCAACAATAGAGCTATTTTCTAGCTCCTCAACACTTTTCCAGTATTTTTTGTTTGATGACATTGTATATATATATTAAAATCTTAATAAATCGATTAATAGTGGCATTTACCACACTCTAAACCTCCCATTTGCGCTGCAGTTAATTTCTCTACACCGTATTTTTTAGAAAGTTCAGCATGAATTTTGTCATAGTAAGCATTACCTTCCATCTTAACATCAGTTTTTCTATGGCAATCAATACACCATCCCATTGTTAATTTAGAGTATTGCTTCATGATTTCAAATTCCTGTACTGGACCGTGACAAGTTTGACATTCAATACCTGCAACAGAAACGTGTTGAGAGTGATTGAAGTAAACGAAGTCAGGTAAGTTATGAATACGAACCCATTTTACAGGCTGTGTCTTTCCAGTATAAGCCTGTTTAGTCTTATCCCATCCAACAGCATCATATAATTTTTGGATTTGAGCATCATAGAATGCTTTGCTGTACTCAGGAGTAGCAGTTGTTTCAGCAACCTCAGAAATATTTTTATGACAGTTCATACAAACATTTAATGAAGGAATACCAGCTGTTTTACTTACACGAGCAGCAGAGTGGCAATATTTACAATTGATTTCGTTATCACCAGCGTGAATTTTGTGAGAGTAGTGAATTGGCTGAATTGGCTCATAATTCTGATCTACACCTACTTGCATTAAGTATCCGTAAACAAAATAACCACTAGCCAAAAGCAAGAAGATTGCAGTTACTAAAACCAAGAATTGATTTTTAGCGAAAGCTTTCCAGATTGGAAGTCTTGCCTCTTTAGGAGCAATTTCAATACCGTTTTTGTTTGCAACTTTAGTTAAGACCTTGTTTACCATAAACAACATCACAACCAAAATAGCCATTACAAGAGCAAGAGCCCCTAATATAATGTTATTTGAGATAGCACCATCCTGAACATTTGTTCCTGGAGGAGTTGCAGCACCTGCACCTGGAGCAGGCTCAGCTTTTACTTCAGACGTATAAGCTATAATATTATCAATATCTCCTTCAGACAACTGAGGAAAAGAAGTCATAACAGCTTTGTTATTTTCCTCAAAAAGTTTAACAGCAACAGGATCACCTGACTTAATCATGTCAGAACTGTTATGCACCCACTTGTAAATCCAAGCCATATCATGCTTAGAAGCAACTCCCCTTAAAGCAGGACCAGTTGATTTAGCATCTAATTTGTGACATGCAGCGCAATTTGCATTAAAAAGTTCCTTCCCTTTTACTGGATCACCGCCACCAGCAGCTGGAGCAGCCGCAGCAGCCTCAGGCGCCGCCGGAGCAGCAGCATCTTGAGCAAATGAAGTTAGGGAGAAAATTAACGTTAGCGATAAGCCAAACAGCAATTTTCTTGAGATCGAATTATGGTTACCCACCTTTTTCATATAGTATAAATAATTGTCTACTAATTTTTGGTATGATTTTTTCTGTATTAAATGCAGTAAAAATCTATACGCTCTTTTAAAACTTGCACAAAAATACGACTTATGTGTTATTCTCAAAACCTTAAAATAGTCTTAATTATCAATTTATATCAATTCTAAATAATATTAAAATTTCACACTCAAACATTAAATAGTATTTTTGCATAAAAACCATCACATTATGAGAATTTTAAGTCCTTCAAAAAACCTTTTCTTAACAATTACAACGATTGCTTTCGCACACAATATTAACGCTCAAGACCAAAATTTAACATTGAATCAAGATCCTAAATTTGAGCAATTATTGAATGAGAAGCGCAAAATTAACACGTCAATAAATACAAACGATACTTATAGAATCCAAATCTTTAGCGGTAAAAGCGATGAAGCAAAAAAAACGTTATCAGATTTCAAAAGAGAAAATTCTAATATTGACGGAACCATTATTTTCAGCACTCCAAATTACAAAGTGATTGTTGGAAATTTCAAAACCAGAATAGAAGCCGAAAGAAATTTGGCAGAAATCAAAAAAAGATACAAGAGCGTTTTCTTACTTAAACCTGGAAAATAATCCATCCAAAAACTAAAAAAGGCGAGATTTTCATCTCGCCTTTTTTAGTTTTTTTTAAGATATCTCAAACAAATCTTAACTCTTAGTAAAATAAAATACATCCGTTAAAAATCATTCCAATTTCAACCTCAGTTTACCACTTTAATTCCGCTAGCCAGAAAACGAATTTCTTCTTTAGGCGCCTTAATAGCATCTATTTCTGCCTTGCTTTTTTTAGCATCTTTAGCATAATGCCTTAACTCCTCCACAGAAGTAACTTTTCTCTCCACACTTCCATCTAAAACTACATTTTTACCTTTTAATGCTGTTGGTACGAAAAAAGCATAATCTTTCATTTTAACAAAGAAAGACGCTCCATCTTCAGTCTTAACACTTACCCAACAACCTCTTTTCGGACAAACATCTACCACCTCCCCTTTTACAGCAACACTTTCTATTTTATTTGCTGCCTTTAGATTTCTCTCTAACTCATCAACTGAAATCGCCTTGTTTATTAAAGCACTTGAAACATCTTCTCCATAATAATCTCCAACTAATGCATTCCCCGATGGCGGAGCGGGTTTTTCTACAGCTTCTTGAGCAAAAGAGAAAACTGAGAAACACATAAATAAAATCATCGAGTAAAATCCTTTTTTCATATTTCGTTATTTTTATTCAACACTTTATAATTTAAAAACTAAATTACACATTTACACTGAATCTTTCTCCATCAATTTTAATTCAAATTCCAACAAATAAAAAAGGTCCCAATTCACATTGAGACCTTTTTTTATATGATTGAATATTATTTCAATTTCTTTTTGATTGCTACTTCATGGTAAGCTTCAATAACATCGCTAATTTCGATATCATTAAATCCTTTTATTTGAATACCACAATCGTAACCTTTAGTTACTTCTTTTACATCGTCTTTGAAACGTTTTAAAGCAACTAATTCACCTGTATGAACTACAACTCCATCTCTAATAACTCTAATTTTAGAAGTTCTTAAGATTTTACCATCTGTCACCATACATCCAGCGATTGAACCAACTTTAGAAATTTTGAATATCTCACGAATTTCAGCATTTCCTAAAACTTCTTCTTTCATTTCTGGAGCAAGCATTCCTTCCATCGCATCTTTCAAGTCATCGATAGCAGCATAGATGATAGAATAGTAACGGATATCGATTTCTTCTTTATCAGCTAACTGTCTAGCATTTCCTGCAGGACGAACGTTAAATCCGATGATGATCGCATCTGATGCAGAAGCTAAGTTAACATCAGTTTCTGTAATAGCACCAACTCCTTTATGAATAATGTTGATTTGAACTTCTTCTGTAGAAAGTTTAGAGAACGAATCTGATAACGCTTCAACAGAACCATCCACGTCTCCTTTAAGGATTACATTTAATTCTTTAAACTGACCAAGAGCGATACGACGTCCAATTTCATCAAGTGTAATATGTCTTTGCGTACGTACAGATTGTTCACGCATTAATTGAGAACGTTTCGATGCAATTTGTTTTGCTTCTTTTTCGTCTTCAAATACATTAAACTTATCTCCCGCTGTTGGCGCTCCATCTAAACCTAAAACAGAAACAGGAGTTGAAGGACCAGCTTCTAAAACAGCATGCCCTCTTTCATCATGCATAGCCTTAACCTTACCATGATTTTTTCCAGCTAGCATATAATCTCCAATCTTCAAAGTTCCTGCTTGAACCAAAATTGTCGAAACATATCCTTTACCTTTATCTAAGAAAGCTTCAACAACAGTTCCTTGTGCCGCTTTATTTGGGTTAGATTTTAAATCTAAAATCTCAGCCTCTAACAATACTTTTTCAAGTAACTCTTTCACACCTAAACCTGTTTTTGCAGAAATATCGTGTGATTGAATTTTACCTCCCCAATCTTCAACAAGTAAATTCATACCTGCTAATCTTTCTTTAATCTTATCAGGATTAGCATTTTGCTTATCCACTTTATTGATTGCGAAAATAATTGGAACACCCGCTGCTTGAGCATGACTGATCGCCTCTTTTGTTTGCGGCATGATATCGTCGTCAGCAGCGATTACGATAATTGCAATATCTGTAACTTGAGCTCCACGTGCACGCATCGCAGTAAACGCCTCGTGACCCGGAGTATCTAAGAATGCTATTTTTTGTCCATTATCTAAAGTAACTCCATACGCTCCAATGTGCTGTGTAATACCTCCTGACTCTCCAGCAATAACATTTTCTTTACGGATATAATCCAGTAAAGATGTTTTACCGTGGTCAACGTGACCCATTACCGTCACAATTGGCGCTCTTGTTACTAAATCTTCTTCTTTATCTTCTACAACTTCTATTGCTTCTTCAATATCTACTGTAATGAATTCAACGTCGTAACCAAATTCATCTGCCACAATAGTTAATGTTTCAGCATCTAGACGTTGGTTCATGGTAACCATGATACCAAGAGACATACAAGTTCCAATTACTTTAGTAATCGGCACATCCATCATGATCGCAATTTCACCTACAGTAACGAATTCTGTAACTTTAATAGTTTTACTTCCTTCGTCAAGAGCTCTTTGCTCATCATCAGATTTCTGACGGTGCGTTTCTCTTTTATCTCTTCTATATTTAGCCGCTTTAGATTTCCCTCCTTTACCTTGAAGTTTTTCAAGAGTTTCTCTAATTTGGTTTTTTACTTCTTCTTCTGTTGGCTCAACTTTAGCAACAATAGCAGGACGATTTCCTTTTACGAAACCAGGCCTCTGACTTCTGTTAGCATTAAAACCACCTCCATTATTATTTTGGCCCGGTTTATTGTTTGGATTTGGCGTTCCAGGCGCATTACCTGTAGCAGGCTTTTGCGCACCAGGCGTACCCGGTTTTGGACCAATTCTTTTACGCTTATTTTTATTATTCGCGTTGTTGTTATTATTTCCAACTCCAGGAGTCCCAGGTTTGTTCTGAGCAGCTTTAGGATCCTCTTTCTTTTTCTTAGGCTTATTAAATTGAGATAAATCAATTGTCTGACCTGTAAGAGTTGTTCCTGTAAGCTTTTGATATTGGGTTGTAATAGTTTCCTCTGAAGTTGTTGGATCAGTAGACACGATTGGCTCCTGAGCAACTTTAGATTCTGCTTTAACTTCTTTTTTCTCCGTAATAATAGGTTCTTCTTTTTTTGTTTCAGAAACAGGAGTTGAAACAACTGGTTCAGATTTTACTGTTTCGTTTTGAACAGGTTTTTCTGGTTGCACAGGCACAACAACAGCTTTTGGTTCTTCAACCTTAGCTGGTTCCTCAGAAGGAGTAACGGCAGGTTTTTTAGGATTCAAGTCAATTTTACCAACTTGTACAGGCCCTGAAACAACAGCTCTTGCTTTAATTATTTCTTGCTGTTTTTGACGCTCTTCTTCTTGTCTGCGTTTGTCTTCAATTTCTTTCTCACGCTCTACACGCAATGCTTCTTTTTCTTTTCTTTTTTCTTCTCCAACCTCTTTAGAAGCTTCCTTATTCCCCTTATCGCCCGCAAATTGGCTTTGTAGGATATTAAATTCACTGTCAGAAATTTTAGCGTTTGGATTTGCATCAATAGCAATTCCCTTATCCTTTAGATAATCAACAGCTCTTTCTAACGAGATATTTAACTCCCTTAAAACCTTGTTTATTCTTATTACTCTCTCTTCAGACATATAACCTTTTTATTATTACCTTTTTAGTTGTGTTGTTAGAGCAGATGGTCAGCTATTGACTAGCTATCAAACTCTTCTTTTAGTATCTTCATAACATCTAGAATAGTTTCCTCTTCTAAGTCTGTTCTTCTTACTAAATCTTCTACGTCATGTTTCAAGATACTTTTTGCAGTATCCAAACCTATTTTTGCAAATTCTTCAATTACCCACTCTTCGATTTCATCAGAGAACTCTGTTAATTCAACATCGTCTTCATCTGCAACAGTTCCAGCGACATCTCCTTCACGGATAACATCTAATTCATAACCTGTCAATTGACCAGCTAATTTGATGTTGTGACCACCTCTACCAATTGCTTTAGAAACCTCTTCTAATTTCAAGAAAACTTCAGCTCTCTTATTATCTTCATCAATCTTAATAGATGAAACTTTTGCAGGGCTTAATGCTCTTGTAATAAATAATTGAATATTGTTTGTATAATTGATTACATCAATATTTTCATTTCCAAGTTCACGAACAATTCCGTGAATACGAGAACCTTTCATTCCCACGCAAGCTCCAACTGGATCAATTCTATCATCATAAGAATCAACAGCCACTTTTGCTTTTTCACCAGGAATACGAACTACATTTTTCACCGTAATTAATCCGTCGAAAACTTCTGGAATTTCTTGCTCAAATAATTTTTCCAAGAACTTTTCTGAAGTTCTAGACATAATAATTTGAGGTTTATTCCCTTTTAATTCAACGCTTTCAATAATTCCACGAACATTATCTCCTTTACGGAAAAAGTCAGATGGAATTTGTTTTTCTTTTGGAAGCACAATTTCGTTTCCTTCATCATCCACTAAGATAACTACTCTAGGACGTACGTGGTGCACTTCAGCTGTATAAATATCACCAATAATATCTTTAAATTGCTTGTAAAGATTTGTATTATCGTGTTCGTGAATTTTAGATATTAAATTCTGACGAAGCGCTAAGATAGCTCTTCTCCCTAAATCAATCAATTTTACTTCTTCAGAAACCTCTTCGCCAATTTCAAAATCCGCTTCAATCATTCTTGCTTCCGTCAAGGTAATTTCTTCGTTTTCAAAATCAAGATCCTCATCGGCAACAATCACTCTTCTTCTCCATATCTCCATATCTCCTTTATCAGGATTTATAATAATATCGAAGTTATCATCAGATCCGTATTTTTTCTTCAATGCATTTCTAAACACATCCTCTAAAATTGCCATAAGCGTTACACGATCAATAAGTTTATTATCTTTAAACTCTGAGAATGAATCGATTAATGCTAAATTTTCCATGCGAATTCTTTAATTAAAATTAAAATGTTACTGTAACAACTGCCTCCTTAATATCTACATAAGGTATTTGTTGTTCTTTTTGAACTGTTTCTTTTCCTTTTCCTACTTTTTTAGGTTCCCTTGCTTTCCAAGACAAAATTATAAAAACATCGTTAGCTTCAACCAATTCTGCTTCAATTTTTTCTGTATTTGTAGTAACAATCAACGTTCTACCAATATTTTTCTTGTATTGTCTTATCAATTTCAAAGGAGATCCTACTCCAACCGATGCTACTTCAAGCGAAAAATCCTGTTCTTCACGATCCAGATTATTTTCGATTGCACGACTGATATCAATACAGTCTTGTAGCGCCACTCCATTATCTCCGTCTAAACCAACACTAATTTTAAAAGAATCAGAAATAGCCAGATCAATCAAAAAGATTGATGGTTTTTCCAGAAGAGCTTCTGTAATTAATCCGTTTACTTTTTCTTTAAATGTCATAATTTTATAAAAAGAGGGGACACTTAGTCCCCTCATTATTTAGATTTTAATAAATAACAGTGCAAATATAGTGTTTTTTTTATAAATCAAATAAATTGATTGCTCTAAAATAATTTCTTATCTTTATAATACCATTAAAACACAGAATTATTCATAATTATTAACCCTCAAATCATGAAAAGAATTTTAGTACCTACCGACTTCTCAGAACATGCAGAAGACGCTTTAAAAGTTGCCGCTCAAATCGCAAAAAAGAACAATTCAGAAATCATTCTTCTTCACATGCTTGAACTGCCACAGCAATCTAATGACGCTGTATTGGGCGGAACCAGCATTCCCGAAACCATGCTTTTCATGAAAAAAGCCAACGAAACGCTTGACGAAGTTGCCTCTAGAGATTACCTAGAAGAAATTCCAGTAACGGAAGTTGTAAAAATGGACAAGCCGATTCACGGAATCACACAAATAAGCAAAGATTACGACATCGACCTAATTATCATGGGATCTCATGGTTCTTCTGGAGTTGAAGAACTATTAATAGGCTCTAACACTGAAAAAGTAGTTAGAAACTCAGAAATCCCTGTTTTAGTAATCAAGAAAAACATTCCAAATTTCAACGCAGCTAATATTGTTTTCGCTTCTGACTTTTCAGAAGAAGCAAAAAAACCTTTCAAAAAACTTTTAAATTTCACTAAAGCATTTGATTCAAAACTACACCTAGTTACCATCTGCACGCCTAACAGTTTTAAACCAACTCATGTTAGCGAAAAAGCAATGGCTTATTTTGTTGCCGAGTTTAACATTACCAATTACACTACTCAAATTTACAACGACACCAATATTGAAAAAGGAATTATTAATTTCTCTAACAGAATAAATGCAGACATTATTGGAATGTGCACACATGGAAGAACCGGTTTCGCACACTTCTTCAACGGAAGCATTAGCGAAGGCTTAGTTAATCATGCCGTAAAACCTGTTATAACCCTAAAAATCTAACTAAGTTCAAAATATTTCTAAAAAGCTTCTCAAAAACGAGAAGCTTTTTTTTTGCAAAAACCACAAAAAAGATGACCCTCTCAACAAAGTTTAACTGAGCTTTACAACAAAACCGTCAACGTATATAATGCAGAAATTTGTCAAATAGAAATTCATTAAAAAACAACAACATGAAAACAATAGACAAAATTTACATTAATGGCGAATTTGTAACTCCTCAAGGAACAGAATATTTCGACCTTATTAGTCCGACAACCAATGAAAAACTAGGACAAGTTCTTTTAGGAAACACAGAAGATACTCAAATAGCAATTGAAGCCGCTAAAAATGCTTTCAAAACTTTTTCAAAAACAACAGCTTCAGAAAGAATTCAATACCTTAAAAACATTAAGTCTGCTGTCGAAAAAAGAAAAGACGATTTCATCAATGTTATGATTGAAGAATACGGCGGTACATTTCAATTTGCAAGCGTAAGCTATGATTATATGCTGAAAAGTTTTGACTCAGCCGTCAACCTACTTAATAGTTACGACTTCACCAAAAAAATGGGAGAATCTGAAGTTCAAATGGCACCAATTGGTGTTGTCGGAATTATTATTCCTTGGAATTCAAGCAACGGCTATGTTTGCAGTAAATTATCTACAGTAATTGCCGCTGGATGCACAACCGTAATTAAGCCAAGCGAAATGAGCGCTCAGCAAACACAATTAATTACAGAATGTCTTCACGAGGCAAATCTTCCAAAAGGCGTATTTAATATTGTAAATGGATTAGGCGAAGTTGTCGGAGCAGAAATAAGCAGAAATCCAGACATTACCAAAATCTCTTTTACAGGATCAACCAATGTTGGAAAAATTATTGCCAAAGAAGCTGTCAACACCATGAAAAGAGTTACGCTTGAACTTGGCGGAAAATCTCCTAATATCATTTTAGATGATGCTGATTTCTCAAAAGCAATTCCGCTTGCAATGGCCGCAGCATTTATGAACAGCGGACAAGCTTGCATTGCCGGAACTAGATTATTGATTCCAGAAGACAGATTAGAAGAAACAAAACTTCTAATCAAACAAACCGTTTCACATATTATCGTTGGCGATCCTAAAAACCCAAACACCGCTGTAGGGCCAATGGTCAACACAAAACAGTACAATCGTGTTCAAGATTATATTCAAACAGGAATTAACGAAGGAGCAGAAATACTTACGGGCGGATTAGGAAAACCAGAAGGATTAGAAAAAGGAAATTTCATCAAACCAACTGTTTTTGTTCACGCAAACAACCAAATGCGCATTGCAAGAGAAGAAATATTCGGACCTGTTTTATCTGTCATTACCTATAAAACCGAAGAAGAAGCAATTGAAATCGCCAACGACACCACCTACGGATTACAAGCTTATGTAAGTTCAGCAAATTCTGAAAGAGCACACAATGTCGCTTCACAACTTAGCGCTGGACGTGTTCAGATAAATGGAATCAGCCACGACCCAATGGCTCCTTTTGGAGGGTTTAAACAATCCGGAATCGGACGTGAATTTGGAACAATCGGACTAGAAGCTTATTTAGAGCCTAGAGCGCTAATCCAACAAAAATAATCTTCATCTATCTGGAAATCTTTAATCGCAAAGATTTCCAGATCTTTTAGTATTTTTACAATTATGAACACTAAACCAAATACAAAGCCCAAAATTCTCTACTCGTGTTATTACTCACGCAGTCGCGAAGGCGAGCATTTTATACCCGAACATGTTTTTAGTTATCAAATTTCCGGCGAAATGATCGCCTCAGACAGCAAAAACACTTTTCACACCAAACCTGGGGATTTTCGTTTCAGCAGAAGAAATCATTTGGCAAAATTTACCAAAATTCCACCCGAAGGAGGAGAATTCAAAACTATTTCTCTTTTTCTTGATCAGGAAATTTTAAGAGAGATCAGCAAAGAATACAATTTAAAATCAGAGAAAAAATTTGATTCAGAGGCCATGTTTTCATTAGCTCCCAACCCACTTTATAAATCCTTCATGGATTCGCTGCTATCTTACCTTGAAGTTGAACAAGAAAACAATGAAGGTTTATTCAATTTAAAAATCAAAGAAGCCATTCTTCTATTATTAAAAGTAAATCCAGAGCTAAAAGACATTTTATTTGATTTTAACGAGCCCGGCAAAATTGATTTGGAAGCGTTTATGAATAGAAACTTTCATTTTAATGTTCAAATGCATCGGTTTGCTTATCTTACCGGAAGAAGTTTAGCAACATTCAAAAGGGATTTTCAAAAAATATTCCAGCAAACGCCTGGGAAATGGCTATTAAACAAAAGACTTCAAGAAGCTTATTATTTAATCAGCCAAGGAAACCCTCCATCTGATGTATATATAGGAGTAGGTTTTGAAGATCTTTCGCATTTTTCATTTTCATTTAAAAAGAAATTCGGAATCGTTCCATCTTCTTTAATCCACAAATAGAAAAAACTCATTTTAAATTTACACCATAAAAAAAAGCCTCCCATTTCTGAGAGGCTTTTCTGTTGGTCTACTAGGACTCGAACCTAGAAAGACGGCACCAAAAACCGTAGTGTTACCATTACACCATAGAC
>NZ_JBHNPP010000043.1:0-32498 GCF_042436695.1 Flavobacterium sp. HJSW_4 | reverse complement strand
TTACTGTGTAAGTAACACTATATCTAACCACAACTTTATAATTACCTGGTCCAACATTTAAGAACACAGGATTTGCTGAATAACTTTGACCATTTGTAATACTATAAGCAAGTGTATTACCATTTGCTACAATATTTTCAATTCTAATAGATGAAGCCCCATCATAACAAACACTGCTTGTAGAATTTACATCAAAAGTAGGTTTTGAAACTTCAGGAATAACAATAGAAGTTGTTGCAGAACAACCAGCGTCATCAACTACTCTAATGTTGAATGTTCCTGGATTTGTAATAATAACCGGATTTGCATCAACACGTGTTGGAGATCCGTTGATAAAATAAGCATAAGGCTCTTTTCCTCCAGATGCTGATAATAACATTTTACCTTCACTACAAGCTGTCAAAGGTTCTTGTAAACTTACAAATGCTTTTAACTGACTAGAAGGTGGTTTTATTTCAAAATAATAAGATACATCACATTTTGGTGCTGGAGTCTGATTTATAGGACTGCTTGTAACTCTTATATAATAATTTTTTCCCCAAGTTCCGTAGCTCAAAGAATCGAAACTATAGTCTAAACTTGTAACAGGGCCTTCTTGTTTTTCAATTTGTCCAGTTGCCTGATTATAAAGATAGATATAATATGGCCCTTCAAAATTTTGGATTCCCACACTTGCACTTCCTAAATCGGTTGGACAGATAGGATCAACTTTCTTACCATCCAATTTTAGATCTAATTTTCTTATTAGGATATTAGGTATTTTGAAAATACATGGGTTTGTTGTTACCCCTTTTTGTCTAATAAAAATTGTATATGCATTTGGATTGTAAATAGGGAACGTATTACTGTCCTGCCATTGCCAATCTTGAATAGTTGCCTCTGGATCTGTACTAATAGCATATTGATATCCTGCAGGAACATCACGTACTGTAATGCTTCCACTGTTACCGCAAAGTATATCAACATGTTCTTCTGTTGGTGCTAATGGGTTAGTGTAAACATTAAAGTAAAAACGGTTGAAACAGCTACCAGAATAGTTAATTGTTAAACGGTATTGTCCAGCGTCTTTCGCTGTAAAATCTGGACCTGTGCTTACAGGTAACCATTTACAATCTGTACTTTCGTTAGCACAATTCTCATTCGTCGGCGCTTTACAGCTACTTGTGTCAAGTCTTTCCCAAACAATATCAGAACTATCATTAATTCCTGTTTTGATCAGTCTTGTTGCATTTGCCCCACATAAAAATATTTTTGGTAATTTTTTACCATCGTTAGGACAAATTACAATTTCATCTGCTTCAGTCAGAACTGGATTTTCAGCTGTGTCACCAAATCTTACAACAGTAAATTGCTCAAAAATAGATCTACAAGGTGCTGGTGCTTCATTATAAACATAATAAGTTCCAGGATCTTTAACAGTAAGAGTCTGCCCTTTTCCTATTTCTTTTGTTTTTTCCTTATCGCTGTACCAAGTATATGTTGAGTAACCATTTGCTGCTGTAATAGTCGTCGTCTCTGTACACAGAGTACGTCTTCTATCATATTGGCAACCTTCTACACCTACTAAGAAGTTGGTTGCTTTTGGCACCAAAATACATCCTGTATTACTGTCCACACTTGGATCATCAGTAATTAAGAAAGAAGTATTTTGAGAACCTTTATAAGTAGCATATGCAGAGTTATCAATACTGTTTGAACAAGCTTCATCTAGCATTGTACAATCAGGGATTACCTGTACTTTGAATTTGATTGTTTTTTCAGATAAACCAACTTTTGCAATATCGTTGCGAACATCAAAAACAATATTTCTTGTAGTAGGATTATAGCTTTTTACTGTTACACCATCAGGTAATGGCAATAAATCTGCTGGGTAATTAAAAATGATATTAATAGGCAATTGATCACGAATTGTAAAAGAGGTCGCATCATCATTACCTGTATTTTTAAAACCAATTTCATAATTTAACTGCTGACCTAAATTTACAGTTTGCCCTCCAATATTATCTCCTTGTGCGTTTTTAACAATTTTGGTAAGAACAATTTTAGGTTCAATAATTTCAACAGATATTGCTGTAAAGAACATGAAATACGAATCCTGAGAAGTATTAATTCTTAACGTAGCACTCGTCTCATTATTTTGAATAATATTATTGCCATCGTTTATAACCTTAACAACTCCGGCATCATAACCTAATGTATTTTTACTGGCAGGGGTACGGCCATCCAAAATTACATCTCCATCTGTAATGGTACTATTGAAAAAGTTAGGCTTAGCAGGCGATCCTGTGGTCCACCATGAAGCAGGAACTGCTGGTGTAATCGGTCGTGCTAATGAAGATACAGGTCCCCAAGTAGTTGAGTTACCACCTTTAAATTGTAAACCGTCACCTTCTAAAGAGTTATCACCTTCTAAGGCACTAAATCCTAATTTTACATTTACATTTCCAACAGGATTTGTTCTGAAGCCACTAATTGGAATATCCAGAGGAGGATCAGTACTTCTGATCATACTAAAACCATCAAAACTAGTAATATATTTACTAGGAAGTTTTGGATCTTTATAAATTACATAAATAGTCCATCCTGCAGAGTTTCCTCCTCCAGGATTAAGTGATCCTTGAGAAGCTACTATATCTGCTAAAGTATAAAGACCTGGTCCAGCAGCCTTAACTTCTGCCGTAATTTCTTTAAAACAAGCATATGGTTTAGATAGATACGCATTATTTACACCCGATCCTCCTTCGTCCCAAATTACACTTCCTGTTATAGCTTTATAAGCGCTAGTTCCAGTTTTTAATTTAACCTTATTGATATTGCTTCTATCAGATCCTTGATAAGTTCCTGACCAATATAAAGCAGCATAAGCGATTTCGTAACAATCTCTACTAGTTTGAGGAATAGTCAATGTTGCCGAACTAGAATTGAAAGTTGCTGCATCATTATCTATGTCGATATACTTCATATCCAAGTTATCGTTGGCCGTAGTACCGGTACCTTGAGAATCAAAAGCATCATTTGGACGTTGGTTTCTTCCGCCATCTCTATTCAAGATATTGTTACCAATAACCAAAATATCTCCTTTTAAACTAGTAGTATATCTTGGATCGAAATTCTTTCTTACCTGAGCGTAAGAAGAAATACCGAGCAAGATAAATACAGCTGCAATAAATACTTTAAAAATAGTAGGTTTTTTCATAGTCTTCATTTTGTTGTGGCCTTTTTTTAATTTTTTAAGGGGCATTAAAAAATAAATCATAGCATTCTTAACATTTTATTTTATGTCCTTCTGAAACCCTCAGAAGGACTAACTTATCTATATATATTTCTATTAATTCTCAACTTTTACGACAGCCATTCTACCGTTGTAAGGCTTGCTCCCTTTAGCTTCCAAAGCTTTTGTTGCTTCTTGTAAACCGTCATACTTTTCATAATAGATGTAATATTTACTTGTTGTCACATTATAAAAGAAATTCACATCTGTAAGTCCTGCAGCTACTGCTTTAGTTAAAAACTCATCTCGTTTCTCAACACTGTTGTGTACCGCAAGAATCAAGTAATATCCACTATCAGAATTTTTAATATTCTTAATAATCTGCATGTTTGACTGCTCTTCACCAAAATCAAAATCATTTGCTTTCAATGGTGTGCTACTTACTTTTGTTGTCTCTTTTATACGTTTTAGAGCGGCAACGTCCTGAGCATATCTTCCTTCATCATTCTCATAAGCTGCACGTTTAATTCTACGTTTACGCTCAATTTCAGTCTCTGTTTTAATACGCTCTAAATCGGCAATTAATGCAGCACCTTCTCTTTCCATTTTCAACTGAGCCGCTTTCAATTCATTTATCTTTTCAAGATAAGCTCTATTCAAAGGATCATCTTTAGGGAACTTTTTACTTCTTTCGTTATAAAGATTCGTCAACTTCGCAATCTCATTTTTCATGCTGTTGTTTGCATCAGCAATCTGAACTTTCAATGCTTCAATCTGACTGTTTTCTGCCGCTACACTCTTGAATGGTTTTGGCTCTTTATAAATCCCCTTTTCACTTAAATCATTCTCCTCTTTCAAATCGTTCAAGTCTTTTTGCTTATTTGCAACAGTAGCCTTAAACTGATCAAGTAAATCCGTTTGTATTTTACTTGTGCTTTCAACCGATTTTGTCAAGTTTTCGATAGCTTTTCCAGTATCATCTTTCGCTTTTGCTGCTAGTGCTGCTGCTTCCGCATCTGCCTTCGCTTTTTCAGCTGCCAATATTGCCTGACGCTCTTCTTCTTCTTTCAATCGTCTTGTTTCTTCTTCAGCTTTTAATTTTTCATTTGCTTCTGCATCTGCTTTCGCTTTTGCATCTGCTAAAAGTTTCGCTTGAAGAGCTTCCATATCTGCTTTTGCTTTAGCGTCTGCTACCAATTTAGCTTGGCGAGCTTCTTCTTCTACTCTAGCTTTTTCTTCAGTTGCTTGTTTCGCTTTCAATGCTTCGGCATCAGCTTTTGCTTTTGCTTCTGCTGCCAATCTTGCTTTTTCTGCCTCAGCATCTGCTTTTGCTTTCGCATCTGCAGCAAGTTTCGCTTGAAGAGCTTCAGCATCTGCTTTTGCTTTTGCATCAGCGGCTAATTTCGCTTGGCGAGTTTCTTCTTCCACTCTAGCTTTTTCTTCAGCAGCTTGTTTTACTTTTAATGCCTCTGCATCCGCTTTAGCTTTATCAGCAGCCAATTTCGCTTGACGTGCATCTTCCTCTTCTTGTATTTTTTTAGCTTCTGCATCTGCCTTCGCTTTAGCTGTAGCTTCTGCGTCTGCTTTTACTTTTGCATCAGCTAATAATTTTGCTTGAAGCGCTTCCATATCCGCTTTTGCTTTAGCATCTGCTGCAAGTTTAGCTTGTAATGCTTCTGCATCAGCTTTTGCTTTTGCGTCTGCAGCTAATTTCGCTTGACGAGCTTCTTCTTCTACTTTAGCTTTTTCTTCTGCCGCTTGCTTAGCTTGTAATGCTTCTGCATCCGCTTTCGCTTTTACTTCTGCTGCTAATCTTGCTTTTTCCGCTTCAGCGTCTGCTTTTGCTTTAGCATCTGCTGCCAATTTCGCTTGGCGAGCTTCTTCTGCTACTCTAGCTTTTTCTTCAGCGTCTGCTTTTGCTTTAGCGTCAGCTGCCAATTTCGCTTGACGAGCTTCTTCTGCCACTCTAGCTTTTTCTTCAGCAGCTTGCTTAGCTTGTAATGCTTCAGCATCTGCTTTCGCTTTTGCTTCTGCCGCTAATCTTGCTTTTTCTGCGTCAGCATCTGCTTTTGCTTTAGCGTCAGCTGCTAATTTCGCTTGACGAGCTTCTTCTGCTACTCTAGCTTTTTCTTCAGCAGCTTGTTTAGCTTGTAATGCTTCTGCATCCGCTTTCGCTTTTGCTTCTGCCGCTAACCTTGCTTTTTCTGCCTCAGCGTCTGCTTTTGTTTTAGCCTCTGCTGCTAATCTTACTTTTTCAGCTTCTGCATCTGCTTTTGCTTTAGCATCAGCAGCTAATTTCGCTTGACGAGCATCTTCCGCTTCTTGTAATTTTTTCGCTTCAGCATCTGCTTTGGCTTTAGCTGTTGCTTCAGCATCCGCTTTCACTCTTGCATCTGCAATTAGTTTAGCTTGTAAAGCTTCCATATCAGCTTTAGCTTTCGCGTCTGCTGCCAATCTTGCTTTTTCTGCCTCAGCGTCTGCTTTTGTTTTCGCTTCAGCTGCTAATCTTACTTTTTCAGCTTCTGCATCAACTTTTGCTTTTTCTTCAGCTTCTAATTTTGCTTTTGCAGCAGCTTCTGCATCTGTTTTCGCTTTTGCGTCTGCTACAAGTTTAGCTTGAAGTGCCTCTGCGTCTGCTTTAGCTTTTGCTTCTGCAGCTAATTGCGCTTGGCGTGCATCTTCAGCTTGTTTTATTTTCAGTGCTTCAGCATCTGCTTTTGCTTTTGCTTCTGCAGCTATAAGTGCTTGTCTAGCTTCAGCATCGGCTTTCGCTTTTGCGTCTGCCGCTAATTTTTCTTTAAGAGCAGCTTCTTCAGCAACTTTAGCTTTTAAATCTGCTGCTGCTTTAGCTCTATTTGCAGCATCAATAGATGTTTTTGTTTTTGCTTCTGCTGCCGCTTTTGCTTTAGCTTCTGCAGCTAATCTTGCTTGTAAAGCATCTGAATCTGCTTTTGCTTTTGCATCTGCTGCTAATATTGACTGCATGTCTGCCGCTTCAGCTTTTGCTTTCGCATCTGCTTTACGTTTCGCTTCGGCAGCATCTGCTTTTGCTTTATTATCAGCAATTAATTTCAATCTTGCTGCTTCTGCATCTGCCTTCGCTTTTTCTGCAGCAGCCAATCTTGCTTGTCTAGCTACTTCTGCATCTGCTTTTGCTTTTTCAGCCGCAGCTAATCTTGCTTTTGCCGCAGCCTCTGCATCTGCTCTAGCTTTATCTGCTGCCAATTGCGCTGCAGTTTTCTGTGGCGCTGGAGCCGTTTTCGCTGCTTCTGCTTTTGCCTTAGCTGCCGCTTCCGCATCTGCTTTTGCTTTTGCATCTGCAGCTAATTTCAATTTCATAGCTTCAGCATCTGCTTGTGCTTTATCAGCAGCTAATTGTGCCGCTGTTTTTTGTGTTTCTGGAGCTGTTTTCGCTGCCTCAGCTTTTGCTTTAGACGCTGCTTCTGCATCTGCTTTCGCTTTTGCATCTGCGGCTAATTTCAATTTCATAGCCTCAGCATCTGCTTTTACTTTATCAGCAGCTAATTGAGCTTGTGTTTTTTGTTCTGCTGTTGCTGTCGGTTTGTTTGCTACCGCTTGTGCTCTTGCAGCCGCTGCAGCATCTACTCTTGCTTTGTTCTCTGCAGCTAATCTAATTCTACGCTCTTCTGCATCAGCTCTTGCTTTATCAGCAGCCAATTGAGCTTGTGTTTTTTGTGTTGATGCAACGGCTCTGTTTGCTGTTGCTGTTTGTGCTCTCGCAGCTGCTGCGGCATCTGCTTTTGCTTTTGCCTCTGCAGCTAGTTTTATCTTAACAGCTTCAGCATCTGCTTTAGCTTTATTATCCGCATCTAATTTTGCTTTCGCTACAGCTTCAGCATCTGTTCTAACTTTTTCTGCTGCTGCTAATCTTGCTTCTTTTGCTTTTACTTCAGCTTCCAATTTTGCTTTTGCAGCAGCTTCTGCATCAGCTCTAACTTTTTCTGATGCTGCCAATCTAGCTTGTTTTGCTTCAGCATCTGCTTTTGCTTTTGCTTCTGCATCAGCTCTAACTTTTTCTGCAGCTGCCAATCTAGCTTGTTTTGCTTCGGCATCTGCTTTTGCTTTTGCTTCTGCAGCCAGTCTGTTCTTTTCAGCAATTTCAGTTCTGTCTACTTGAGTTGCTTGAGATTTTGGCTTAGCTGGAACTGGCTTTGGTTTTGAAGGATCAATTAACGAACCTTCTTCATCATCTCCATAATAGTAATTTCTATTCTTGAATTTGTAGGCAATAGCGAATTCATGAGAACCGCCTAGGTTAGAGAAATTGCCCATTCCTCTTTCATAATTGTATTCAATAGCAATACTTGGAGTAATATTAATTCCAAGTCCTGCTGAAACTCCGTATAATGTGTTATAACCTGCTTGTGCCCAAACTCCTTGCTGAAGTGCAAGCATCCCTAAACCTGAAATAACTGTTTTATCTTTTTTAATTTCTGTTCTAACAATTCCAGAAAATTTACTTCTGTCAAAAAAGCCATAACTGTCAATATATCCAGTATACATAGCGTGCAATTGAATTGCTCTTTCTGGATCTTCTTTTACCATTCCAGATCCAAAATTGTATAACACTAAATTGTTAATAGACAATCCAAAATCTAAAAAGGCAGTACCATAGTTAACCCCTGGATTAATCGTTAACAAAGTGCTTTTTGGAAAATCTCCAGCTAAAATACTTGTGTCATCTGATATGATTTTTCCAGTATTTAAACCACTTTGATAAACTCCTGCATTTAAACCAAAAGTCAAATTGCTATCTTCTTCAAGAACGATATTGTGAGCGAAATTGACAACTCCGCCAAAAACAGTCATTAATCCATAATTCTGTTGAAATAGACCAACCGCAAATGCTTCATTTTCTCTGAAACGTCCAGAATAATTTGCCAAATAGGTTTGCGGCGCGTTTTCGAATTGAACCCATTGTCTTTTGTTATAGAAACTTACGTAAGGGTTTGACTCTCTAACAAAGCTAAATGTTGGGTTAATTAAATATCTATTAAACTTCAAAGAATTTCTAATAGGTAATGAAAACGAAACAACTCCATCCTCACTTGCGTTTTGAGAATAGAGTACATTAGATAAACCGTAAAATAACGTGATGAATAGTAAAAGTTTCTTCATATTATTTTATAACAGTTATTGATCCTTTTTTTTCACCTGTGTCGGATTGAATGACATAGTAATAAACGGGATTTACATTCTTAAAATCTATATTGTTTTGAGGCCAATCGCCTTGGTAATTCGTTACATCCAAAACCATATCTCCGTTTGAACTAATGATCATTACCTTTGTATTTGCATTTTTATATTCATCTGGAATATTCCAATAAGGGTTCATTCCGCTTAACTTAATAATGTTCGGAATAACGCTCGATGGGCCAGATTCACCATTTATTCTAAAAGAAAATTCTTTACTAGCGACACATCCAATTGCCTGAGATACTACTACTTTATAATTACCTTTAACAGATACAACATAAGATCTAGTTGTTTCGTTAGGAATTAAATTATCGTTCAAATACCACTCAAAAGTTGGTTCAGAAGCAGCTGTTGTTACGCTTACAGTTATCGTTTCTCCTTCGCTTAATTTATATCCGTCTTGAGCATCAATGCTTGCGTCAAAACTATTGCTTTCAAGATTAATACTTCCTGTACCTTTACATCCTCCAAAATCAACTTCAACAGTATAAACTCCAGATTCGTTTGTAGAATAAGTACGATTAGTAGCACCAGTGATTACTGTTCCATCTTTTTTCCAAGTATAGCTGTTTCCTGATGTAGCAGTTAAAACCGTTCCTGTACCACTTGCACAGAACGGGTTTCCTAAACTTGAATTAATAGTAACGCTAGATCCGCTAGAAGAAGAAGTAACATTAACACGATTAGAACTAAAATTCACATCAGAACATTGACCATAATCGATTTCCGCGTAATATCTTCCGGTACTATTAACAACTATCTCTTTTGCTGATTGTCCTGCAATAAGAACATTGTCTTTATACCATTTGTATTTGATATTAGTGATATTAATTGGAGATGGAGTATCTGCACTAACTGAAAGAGTTAAACTTCCGCCAGAGCATAGCATAGCCGTATCATTCTTATTGTTTATAAAAAATGATGACTCGTATGGTTTGAAGTATGCAGGAAATGCAGTATTGCCTAAAGAATTTCTAAATCTTGTACTTGTTACGCCTGTTGAACTTTTTACTCTAAGACTATATGTATCAGAACCTATTAAATTGGTAGGTACTGCATATTTAATTGTTTTTTGAGTTGCAGAAACATCAACTGTTTGAAGCAAAGTTGTGGCAACAGGAGTAGTAAAATTTCCCGCAGCGTCTGAAAGCTCAACTACGAATGTAGTACCTGCGGGAAAATCTATATAACTGAAGGTAGCATAAAACTCGTTGAACGAATTACCAGCACAAAGTTTCTCTAAACCATCAAATGTTTGAGGCACTATAGTTTGGGCATAGGAACTCGATCTAGCAAATAGTAAAATGCTAAATAATATTAAAACTTTAAAAAAAGATAAAGTAATTTTTTGAATCATATAGTGCGTGTTCTTGCTAGATCTATACGCTCAAAAAACAAAATATCTATAACTGTTTCTGAGAAATCATATTTGTAGTTTTCGATTACTTCTTTTGCTAGAATTGAAGTAGCCGCAACTGATGAATTCTCTTCACAATCGTTTGATACTGTATTTGATTCAGCCGCTATAGTAAGGCTGTCCTTGGGGGTGGACATCCCTACTATAAACTGATTTAAATTGCCGTTTTCAACAGCACTAGTATTGTTGTTTTGGTTATTGCAAGCCAAAGTTAAACCGCACGCAGAACCAGCAGCCTCAGTAGGTTTTTCTGCTGTATTCTGTGCATATAGAGTTAACGATATAGGCGAAACCAAAAATATTATATATAAAAAATATTTTTTCGTAGATACCATTATGTCTTGATCTTTATTTAGGCCCGTAAGACGATACATAAATTGTGTCTGGGGACTTAATTAATTAAATTTACGTGTGGGAAATAAAAATCGAAACTATTTATCTATTACCGCTAGAAGCTGTGATTTTTCCTAATTGTAATCTAAAATCTGGTTTTTTTGGATTGAAGATATCAATGAATGTTTCTTTGTTGTCACTTTTTGAGTAAACGTTAAAGAAAACACTGTTTCCATACCAGCTTTCTAAATCTTCATTGTTAGCATTGTACTCTGTAAAGATGTTTCCATTACATAAGTTGAAGTACATTTCCTCAAATTTGATTTTTTTAAGGTTGGCATCATTGATTTCAGTTTTGCTGTCTAATAATACTGCAGGGCTGAATCCAGAGATTACACTTCTTTTCATTTCAAGAGAAGCATTTTCAGCTACATAAATAGCCTCTTTTACTAAACCTGCTTGAATGTCAGCGTTAATGTTTTCACTGTCATTAACCATTGTAATATTACTTGCAACAACTAAAGTTTGTTTTTTAGTGAAATCTGTTTCACTTTTCTTCTCGAAAGATCTAACTTCCATACAACGAGATCCGTCTTTAGTACTTGAGAAGTAAGAAGATCTAACTGCTAGAGAGTTGAAGAAACGACATTGAACTCCTTGAGTGAATTTAAAGTCGTCATTAACTGATTTATAAGAAACGAATTTTGTAGCATTTAAGTCACCACCTAAGATTCCGAAAGAATCTCCACCAGCGTAACTTACCATAATGTTTTCAAGAACAGTTTTGTTTCCAACAGCTGCAAGAGTCAAACCATTGAAAGTATCTGCACCTTTTACTTTTTTACCAGCGAACTCAATTCTTACGAATCTTAAAACTCCAGAGTTTGAAGCTACGTTGTCTCCACCGTAAGTAGTCATAGAAGGATCAAGATCTAGGTTATAAGAACCTACATTTCCGAATTTGTTAATTGGTGCATCTCCAAGGATTACGATTCCACCCCAATCTCCAGCTTTTTTCATGCTGCGGTTTGAAGTAAATACGATTGGATCTGTTTCTAAACCATCAGCAACTAATTGTGCACCTTTAGTAACTACCAATGTTCCTTTTGTTTCGAAATCACCAATAATTACTGTTCCTGGTTCAATAGTTAAAACAGCATTGTTTGTAACATATACGTTTCCTTGTAAAACGTAAACATTTCTTTTTAGCAACTTAGTGTTAACAGAAATGTTTCCTGCTAAAATTTGGTTTGCTTCTCCATAGTCAACTTTATTAGGCTTAAACTCGGTCCAATTGTTTAACCAATTGGTGTAGCCCATAATTCCTTTCTCTTGTTGAGCACTCATACTCGTAACCGTCAAAAGAACGCAGATCAATTGAGTAATTTTTTTCATGATAAGGGGGGTATTACGGTTAATAATAAATTTGGGTATGCGTAAATGAAAAAACTCCTCTCGAGTTTCTGAAAATTTCAGAACACTCGAGAATGAGTTGTTTTTTTATTTTGTTTTTTAAGAAGGCCAAAGCAATTTTTTACTGAAGCTTTCCAAAAAAAGATTTTAAAAAATTACTTTATTACATTTCGTTCAAATCGTTGAACTCGTGTAAAGATTTCAATGTACTTTCGTAGAATAAAATTGCCGCGATTAGATTTCCTTTATCAGAGTAAGGCATCATTTTTCTTTGGAAATCTACTGTAGTATCCAAGAATGTTGTTGTACCTACTGCCTGAGCATCTAAAACTTTTTTGTGTTCAGAATCGTCTGGAATACCTAAATCTGCCATAGTAACACCTGGCTTAGTAACCAAAGCGATGTAAGGGAGAGTTTTAACTAATACTTTGATACGCTCGATGTACAATTCCAAAAGTTCTCCCTTTTGCATACCACTCAATTCTTTTTGATCATGGTATTTACGGATAAGAGCAGTTGTACTAATGATACTTCTTGGTGCGTTTTTAGCTTGTGCTGAAGCAGCCGCAGTAGTTAAGATAAAAAAAGCACTAAATAGAATAATTTTCCCTTTCATAGATTCTTATTTTATAATTGGTTGTTGATAAAAACAAAAATATATAAATTAACTTAAATTACAACTGCAACTCCTTTTTTTTTCAAAAAAAAACCTTAAAAAAACCTTAAAAACCAGTCTTATGTCGAGAAAATGTGCGTTTTAACGTGCTTTTTGTTAAAAATGTTAATTTAAAATCCGTAAGATATTAACTATAAAAAATAAAAAATTGACTCAATAAATAGCCAAAAAAAACATACGTTTGTCGGTTTTTCAAAAAAAATATTAACAAAAACATCTTGATATTTACTAACTTGACAATATTTATTAACAAAATTCTGTCGAAAACGCACCAAAAAAGATTCAGCAAAACGTCCTAAGACTTCGTTGCAAAATTTTAAAATTATGCCTCCGAAATAATCTTATTCGGAAAATTTTTGACTACACATTTTCTTCTATCTTTGCCCAATGCAATTTTCTCAAATTTTAGGTCAAGATTACATCAAAAGCCACTTGATAAAAAGTGCCGCTTCTGGTAGAATTCCTCACGCACAATTATTCGTTGGTCCAGAAGGAAGTGGTACATTAATAACCGCCATTGCTTATGCCCAATATATTTTGTGCAGCAATACTGGCGACGAAAATTCAAACGGAAACGATTCTTGTAATCTAAAGTTTGACAATATATCTCATCCCGATCTCCATTTTATTTACCCGACCGTTACAACCGAAGACGTAAAAACAAAACCGAAGAGTTTAGATTTTATTCAGGATTGGCGCAGTTTCATTCAAGAAATGCCATACGGAGGTTTATTCGATTGGTATAAAATTCTGGGCGTTCAAAACAAACAAGGAGAAATTCGTGTTGAAGATGCGCAGGAAGTTTTAAAATCGCTTTCGCTAAAATCTTATGAGGGCGGTTACAAAATCATGATTATTTGGATGGCTGACAAAATGAATATTGCGGCTTCCAACAAACTCCTGAAACTTTTAGAAGAACCATCAGACAAAACGATGTTTATTCTGATTTCTGAAAACGAAGAAGATATTATACAAACGATCCGTTCGCGATGCCAGGTAATTCACTTTAACGGACTTCCGGAAAAAGTAATCGCCGAAGCTTTGGTTGCTCAAGAAAACATAGATCCGAATCTGGCTAAAAAAATTGCACATCAAGCGCAAGGAAATTTTAGTAAAGCGCTTCATTTGTTAAAAGAAGACGATGACGATCTTCCTTTTGAACAATGGTTTGTTAATTGGGTTCGTGCCGCTTTTAGAGCGAAAGGAAATGCAGCCGCCATTCAGGATTTAATTTCGTGGAGCGAGCAGATTGCTGCGCTGGGACGCGAAAGCCAGAAAAAATTTATTCAGTATTGTATTGAAATGTTCCGTCAAGCTCTTATGCTAAATTATCAAACGCCAAGTTTGGTTTATATTGAACCGAAAGTCGATAAATTCAAATTAGAGAATTTTGCGCCTTTCGTAAACGGAAATAACATTCACGAAATATTTAAGGAACTTTCAGATGCTATGTATCATATTGAAAGAAATGGAAATGCGAAAATAATCCTCACCGATTTATCGATCAAATTGACTCGTTTAATTCATAAAAAATAATTCAAAATGAACAATGTTGCCTCAATTTTACTTTTAGCTTTTCTAGCTTTAACTTTTTTACAATCAGGTTACGAAAAAATTTTTTACTGGAAAGATAATGTGGCTTGGCTGAAAGAACACTTTGCTAAAACTCCATTAAAAAATCAAGTTCCGCTAGCGCTGTTGCATTTACTAATTTTGGAATTAATTTCTGGAATTTTATGTGTTGTTGGAGGAATTCAACTATTCACAAATAACGGAAGAGAATTTGGTTTTTACGGAGCTATCTTTTCATGTATCTGTTTGTTAATGATGCTTTTCGGACAAAGACTTGCAAAAGATTACGATGGTGCGAGAACCATTGTTATATATTTTATACCAGCTGTTATGGCTGTTTATTGGTTGAATTAACCAATACAAATTTTTAAATTTTTAGATAAAAAATGAATCCAAAACATCCTTCAGAATCTCTAACTATTTTAACTGATTTAGTTTTACCGAGCGAAACAAATCCTTTAAACAATCTTTTTGGTGGTGAATTATTAGCCAGAATGGATCGCGCCGCAAGTATTGCTGCCCGCAGACATTCGCGCCGAATTGTGGTAACGGCTTCTGTAAATCACGTTGCTTTCAACAGAGCAATTTCGCTTGGAAGCGTAGTAACTGTAGAGGCAAAAGTTTCAAGATCATTCAAAAGTTCGATGGAAGTTTTTATTGACGTTTGGGTAGAAGACCGTGAATCTGGAAACAGAACAAAAGCCAACGAAGCAATTTACACTTTCGTTGCTGTCGACGACACCGGAAGACCTGTTGAAGTTCCGGCAATTGTACCAGAAACCGAACTTGAAATCCAACGTTTTGATGCTGCGCTTCGTCGCAAACAATTGAGTTTACTACTTGCTGGAAAAATAAAACCTTCTGATGCAACAGAATTAAAGGCCTTATTTTTATAGATCAAATTTGTGACAATTTGGAACAATCAAACTTCAGAAAAAGAAGTAATTTTACAAAATGAAAATGTAAGCTATTAAAATATAGCAGAATTTTCTTATTTTTATCCAGAAAGACAAAATAATAATTTAGATATTAGAAAAAAATGAGTTCAGACAAAGAAGCCAAATTAAAAGCGCTACAATTAACGCTTGATAAACTTGACAAAACCTACGGAAAAGGAACCGTAATGAAAATGGGCGACAGAGCCATTGTAGAAGTAGAAACGATTTCTTCTGGCTCACTAGGTGTTGACTTAGCTCTTGGTGTAAACGGATATCCAAAAGGAAGAATTATAGAAATATACGGTCCAGAATCTTCTGGAAAAACAACTTTGACGCTTCACGCTATTGCAGAAGCTCAAAAAGCAGGTGGTATCGCTGCCTTTATCGATGCGGAGCACGCATTTGATAGAAATTATGCTGAAAAATTAAATGTTGATATTGAGAACTTAATCATTTCTCAGCCAGACAACGGGGAGCAAGCTTTAGAAATTGCTGAAAACTTAATCCGCTCTGGAGCTATCGATATTGTTGTAATTGACTCTGTTGCAGCTTTAACTCCAAAAAGTGAAATTGAAGGTGAAATGGGAGATTCTAAAATGGGTCTTCACGCACGTTTGATGTCTCAGGCTTTGAGAAAACTTACTGGAACTATCAGTAAAACAAATTGTACGGTTTTCTTTATCAACCAGCTACGTGAAAAAATTGGTGTAATGTTCGGAAATCCAGAAACTACAACTGGAGGTAACGCACTTAAATTTTACGCTTCTGTACGTTTAGATATTCGTCGTTCTGCTCAAATAAAAGACGGTGAAAACGTAATCGGAAATAGAACTAAAGTAAAAATCGTTAAAAACAAAGTGGCACCGCCTTTTAAAACTGCTGAATTCGACATTATGTACGGAGAAGGTGTTTCTAAAACTGGTGAAATCTTAGACTTAGCTGTTGAATTTGATATCGTTAAAAAAGCAGGATCTTGGTTCAGCTATGGTGATACAAAATTAGGTCAAGGTCGTGATGCTGTTAAAACTTTAATCAAAGATAATCCAGAACTAGCTGAAGAACTGGAAATTAAAATTAAAGATCACATTAAAGAATTAGCTAATGCTAATTAATAAGTCATAAAAAGACTATTAAAAAGCCGAGAAGATTTTAGAATCTCTCGGCTTTTTTTGTTTTCAAAAAATAAAATGAAATTTTGACGCAACCTTTTTGCCAAACCTCCATCTATTAAAAAAAACAGTTTACAATTGGTACTGCCATATATCAATTTGGATTTTTTTTAGAATTTACATTGGTTGGTTATTTGAGTAAAAACCCGTCAGCTTCTTCATCTGACGGGTTTTATCAAATTTTTTAAATTTTGACGCAACCATTTTAAATTTCCTATATCTATAATAATGTGACATTAACTTGAGTTTATAAACTAAACTCTTTATTATCAACCATTAATATTTTGAATCATGAAAGAAAAAATGGAATTGTTGTACAGTAAAAACCGAAGAAAAACCAAATTAAGATTTAAAAAAGTATTGCGTTTTATTTCAGAAAAGATAATTCACAGATAATAACTTTTGAATAAAAATAGGGGGTTTTTAATTCAAAGAAAAGCCGGTAGATCTAATCAGTCTACCGGCTTTTGTATTTTACATAATGTTTTTATAGTTATTTCTTAAAATCAACTAAACCATTGTAAATCATAGTTCTTACTTGATCTCTCAATTCTTTTCTGTTATCGCTAGTCAAACCTTCTGTTTCTACGAATGGTAAAATTCGTGCACGCATTTTTCCTGGACTTCCGCTCAAGAATGTATATGAAAAACGTTCCTTGCTATCTGGATAAACAATTGGCACAATCGGAATTTGGTGATCGATCGCCAATCTGAATGCACCGTCTTTAAACTCATCTAACAAAATACTCTCGTCATCTGGAACTCCCCCTTCAGGAAAAATACAAATACTTAAACCTTGATTTAACCTACTTTGAGCTCTTTTAAAAACTTCATTTTTGCTTTTAGACGAACTTCTGTCAACCAGAATACAGGTTCTTTTATAGAAAAATCCAAAAAGCGGAATCTTCACCAATTCCTTCTTTCCAACAAAAACGAAAGGATTTTTAATTAAAGCCAATGTAAGCATGATATCGGTCATCGAGGTATGATTAGCCACTATCATGTAACTTTTGCCTTTAATGAGCTTCTGATCGCGTTTTACGGTATAATAAAAGCCCATTCCGAAAAGGATAAATTTGGACCAAATTCGAGCCATTTTAAAAAAATAAGGGTAACCTTTCTCCGAAATAATAGAAATCAATAGAAATGGCAGCATAATTAATATTGGAATTGCCATCAAAATGTAAAACCAAATACGCCAAAGAATCCAAAAAGCAATTTTAAGTATTTTCATAGTTTCAAATGTAAGAAAGAGAAATCAATTCTTTTCAAATAATTTTTTATCTGATGTTTTTAAATACTATACGAATATTTTATTACGCAGAAGTCGCAGAGTTTTTCGCAAAGATTGCTAAGAATTTTTTGAGAAAATGCTTTAAATGAGTTCGCAAAGTTTTTAACACGCTTTCTTAAAAGCATTTCTTTCTTTTTAAAACTTTACGAATCCGGTTAAAAATTAATTATTTCATACGAAATTCTGCGTTAAAATTTAAAAACAATTTGATATTTAATTGTTTGTTAAAAATTACATGTGATTTTGGGTAAAATCTTTACCCACTTTGCCGTTAAAAAAAACATTCCGACATTTGCAATTCAGAAAAAAACGAGAATGGCAAAAATACTTACTGGTGTTCAAAGTACAGGAACACCGCATTTAGGAAATTTATTAGGAGCAATTATTCCGGCAATCGAGTTATCAAACGATCCAACAAATGAATCTTTTTTGTTTATTGCCGATTTGCATTCAATCACTCAAATTAAAGACGGAAAGACTTTAAGAGAAAACACTTATAGCACTGCGGCAGCGTGGCTTGCTTGTGGTCTAAATCCTGAAAAAGTTACTTTCTACAGACAATCTGATGTGGTTCAAACTACAGAATTGACTTGGTATTTAAGCTGTTTTTTTCCATTTCAAAGATTGACATTAGCACATTCTTTCAAAGATAAAGCAGATCGTTTAGACGATGTTAACGCTGGACTTTTTACATACCCAATGTTAATGGCCGCAGATATTTTATTGTATGATGCTGAATTTGTTCCTGTTGGAAAAGATCAGTTGCAACATTTAGAAATTACTCGCGACGTTGCGGCTCGTTTCAACCACCAAATGGGCGAAACTTTTGTTCTTCCTGAAGCAAAAATTCAAGAAAACATCATGCTGATTCCCGGAACAAACGGAGGAAAAATGAGTAAATCTGCTAACAACATCATCAATATTTTCTTGGATGATAAGACATTACGCAAGCAAGTTATGAGTATTGAAACGGATAGTACTCCGCTTGAAGATCCAAAAAATCCAGATACTTGTAATGCTTTTGCAATTTATTCTTTGTTAGGAACAGAAGAGCAAATCGCAGAAATGAGAGCCAATTATTTAGGCGGAAATTATGGTTACGGACATGCGAAACAAGCTTTGTTTGAATTAATTACAGAAAAATTCAAAACAGAAAGAGAGAAGTATAACTACTACATCAACAACCTTGAAGAAGTAGATGCTTTATTGAAAAAAGGCGCTTCAAAAGCTTCTATAATTGCTGATGGAGTTTTAGCGAAAGTTAGAGAGGTTTTAGGCTTTCAAAAATAATATACATTTCAAACGCGACAAATTTGAATTTGTCGCGTTTTTTATTTCACAACATTTTTAAAATCCTTCTTAAAGATTTCGTAGTTTTCTTTATAACTTCGTCCAATTGGAATAGTAAAACTGTCAATCATTATTTCGGCATTTCCAAAAGCTTTTACATCTTTCAAATTGACTAAAAAAGAACGGTGAACACGCAAAAATCCTTTAGATTCTAAAGAAGTTTCAAGATCACTAATTTTATATTTTGCAACAATCGGTTTTCCTTCTTTTAAAACTACTTTCACATCATTACCTTGACTTTCAACAAATAAAATCATTTTCAATAAAATTTTATATTGAAGTCCTTTTGATTTAAGCATTATGAAATCTTCTTCTTCTTTTTCAAACTCAGGATTTTTCCGTAAAACTCGCTCTACAGCCTTAAAAAAGCGTTCAAAAATAATTGGTTTAAGAATATAATCTACTGCTTCTAGTTCAAAACCTTCAATAGCAAACTCTCTATACGCCGTTGTAAAAATCGTTTTAGGTTTATTTTGTAGTGACTTTAGAAAATCAATTCCGTTTAAATTTGGCATTTGAATATCTAAAAAAACCAAATCCACTTGCCTTGACTTTATCAATTTATAAGCTTCCAATGCATTACTGGCAGTTCCAACCAAACGCAAGTCATCGATTTTAGAAATATGATTTTCTAAAAGCTTTACTGCGAGCGGTTCATCATCAACAATTATACAATCAATTTTCATTTGCTGGAACAATTATTTCTACACTAAAAAGGTTATTTTCATTTTGAATAATGCAGGAAGCTCGGTCACCATAAATGATCTCTAATTGTTCTTGAATAATTTTTAAACCTAATCCTGAATCTTCTATATTTTCTTTTGGAATAAAAGAATTCTCAATTCTAAAAGTTGATTTTTCTAAGTCCGTTTCAACAGAGATAGCAATATAAATTTCTCCTAAAATATTGCCTGCACCATGTTTAAAAGCATTTTCAACTAAAGATAAAAACAATAGCGGAGGCACCAGATTTTGAGAACCAATTTTTTCCTCTATTTTTAATTGCAATCTCTCATCATATCTTATTTTTTCCAACTCAATATAATCATTTATCACCTTCATTTCATCATCAATTTTTATCAATTTAATTTGGCCTTTGTAAAGAATATAATCCAATATGTTTGAGAGGCGACTAATAGATTCTGATGTTTTTTCGGGATCAATAATAGACAACGAATAAATATTATTAAGTGTATTGAATAAAAAATGTGGTTTTAACTGCGTTTTTAGCGCTTTTAATTCAAGTTCTGCCTTTTGTCTAAGTAACTCTGTAGAAAATTGTTTTTCGTTTCTTAAATCAAGCATAAACATAACCGAAACAAAAATAAATGATGCCGAAATAATTGGAATCATGTAGTAACAAAAAAGATAATTAAGATCTGTTAAAATACTTAAAAGATCATCCTGAGGCACGTTGATAAAAAAAGGTTCGGCGATATAGATCGTAAAAATTCTGTTTAAGACCGATATGACATACAAACTCAAAACAAAAGAAAAAGCGAATAAAAAATATTGCTTTTTATAGAACATCTTTTTTATCAGAATATAATAAATAAAATTTGCGCCAAAAATTTGAAATATCAAATGACAGAAATCATAAGGCGTAATCCTCGAAAACATTGGGTGTTTGTATTCTGCATAAATTTGGGCTTCTCCAATTAAAAATAATGCTGTCCATAAAAACAACTGAAAAACAAGAACTTGTCTGAAACTATTTTTTGAGCTCATTTGTATCATAGTTCAAAAATAAAAAATAAGAAACTATAATTTATTTCCAATTGATGAACAACCTAAATTGATGACGAACAACAAAAAAAGCACTTCAAATACAATTTTAAGTTGTTTGTCAATAAAATTTTGTCATCTGAATAATGCCTTTAAAACTTCAAAAAATCTGGATCATATTTGCCGAAAAAACGAATGAAAACTGTTTCTGAAAAATTTAACGGACTTGATCATCTTCGAGCTTTAGCCATTTTAATGGTTTTGATATATCATTATCGAATGTTTTCCCATCCTGAATGGGTAGACATTTATGGAAGATTTGGATGGATGGGTGTAGATCTATTTTTTGTTCTTAGCGGATTTCTAATCTCAAGACAACTTTTTGAGGAAATTAAAAAAAGGAGGAAAATCAATGTTAAATCATTTTATATCAAGCGTTTCTTCAGAATAATTCCACCATATGCAGTGGTATTAATTTTATACTTTTCATTTCCTGTTTTTAGAGAAAGAGAAGCATTACCTGCTTTATGGAAATTTATAACTTTTACTCAAAACATTGGACTTAATTTAATGACTTCAGGAACTTTCTCTCATGCTTGGTCATTGTGCATAGAAGAACAATTTTATCTTTTATTTCCTTTAATTCTTCTACTATTTCTGAGATTTAAAGATTTGAACTATTTAGTCTTTTTTCTCTTTTTTCTGCTGTTTATTTCTATCATAACGAGGTTTTTTACATGGCAGTATTTTATAACTCCAAACCTTGATTCTCCGTATTTTTTTAAAATTTGGTATATGGAAATTTACTATCCAACTTATACAAGATTGGACGCACTTGCTGTTGGAATATTGATTGCTTATTGCTACGAATTTTCTTTTTCAATTAGAAATTTTATCGATTCAAACGGTAATGCATTATTACTAACAGGACTCATCATGATCGGATTTTCATTATGGATTTGTAATAATCAAACTTCAGAATTGGCTTCTATTATCGGTTTTACTGTTGTGGCTTTTACTTTTGGTTTGATCGTGATGTCTGCCATTTCAAAATCATCTGTTTTATATAACTTAAAATCAAGTTGGTCGACTCAAATCGCAGCACTTTCCTACTCTGTATATCTTTCGCATAAAGGAATCATTCATTTGACTCAATTATTTTTAGAAAAATTAAATATTGATGCAGAAAACAACTTCGCGCTAATGATAAGCTTTATATCTTGCATCACAACTGGATTTATTTTCAAATATTTAATCGAAAAACCTTCAGTCAAAATCAAAACTTATTTATTTAAAAAAAATCTTGTTAATTCTTGATTTATTTTTGTAACTTCAAGTATATTAATTACTTAAAACAAAAAAGATGGATAAGTATATTGAAGACTACAATGTTCCACCCTACTTATTTCAAATCCTGAATATAGTTTTTGGCTTATTGCTGATTTATATTTTATACCGATTGTATAGGCATTTCACCAAAAAATAAATAAATAAGATTTTCTGCGTTAAATTGACTCAAAAAGTTTTCCCGGAAGTGGCCTTATAACGCCTTTTAGCTCCATTCCTATCAGAATTCCAGAGAGTTTAAAAATTGGTATTTCACATTCAATAGCAATGAGGTCTAATAATTCCTTTCCGTTTTTCTGGAGAAAATCGTAAATCTTTTGTTCTTCAGATTCCAACTCAACAAAAAGCTGTTTCTGAATGTTTTTGGGTTTTTCTTTAATATCCCAATTCAGCATATAAATTAAATCGGCTGCACTTGTCAACACGTTTGCTTTCTGAGTTTTAATTAAATTATTACATCCTTGACTGTACTTATCGGTCACTCTTCCAGGCACTGCAAAAACATCTCGATTGTACTCGTTGGCCATATTTGCAGTTATTAACGATCCGCCTTTATCGGCAGATTCAATGACAATTGTAGCTTCGGTCATTCCAGCAACGATGCGATTTCGGCGAACAAATTTCTCTTTATCCGGATTTGAATCACTCCAAAATTCGGTTATAAATCCACCATTATCTTCCATTTTTGCCATGTACTTTTTATGCGTTCGAGGATAAATCTGATTCAGTCCGTGAGCCAAAACTCCGATAGTTTGCAAGTTATGATCCATCGCGGCTTGATGTGCTACAATATCAACACCATAAGCAAATCCGCTCACAATTACAGGATCTAAGGGAGCCAAATCTTCAATCAGTTTTTTACAGAAATCTATTCCGTAAGAAGTAATTTGTCTGGTGCCAACAATGCTAATTATTTTTTTGTTTTTAAGATCGATATTTCCTGCAGTAAAAAGTAAAATTGGAGCATCAAAACAATGTTTAAGGCGTTCTGGATAACTTTCATCCTGAAAAAAAGAAACCTGAATATTATTGTTTTTAATGAAAGAAAGTTCGCGATCGGCTTTTTCAAAAATAGTCTTATCCTTCAAATTCTTCAATAGAACAGACCCAATGCCATCAACGGCAGCCAACTGAGAATTTTTAGCTTTAAAAATATCCGAAGGACATCCAAAAGAATGCAATAATTTTTTGCCTAAAACATCACCCACTCCATCAACTTTCAATAAGGCAAGTAAACTAAATAAATCCTGATCGGTCATATTTTAAAAACATTATGTAAAATAGAAAAAATATTTTTACTTTTTCGATGCGCAAATATCATTAAAACAAAGTAATTTCTTAATAAAATTGAAGTATATTTTTTAATCGTCAGAGAAATCAACAAAAACAAAAGCGTTAAACAATTGAAAACGAATTATCTAAAAATAATTCTCAATTGTTAATAAAAATTGTGAATAAAATTTTGATAACTATACGTGATGCATAACTTTGTTACTATGAAAATCGAAGTATATATCTCACAGTTATTGTATCGTTATCAGTGTGTAACGGTTCCAGGATTTGGTGCATTTTTAACCGAAACTCATTCGGCGCAGCTAAATGAAAGCACTAATTCGTTTTTTCCTCCAAAAAAGACCATTTCTTTCAACAGTCGTATCAAAAATAACGACGGATTGTTAGCAAATCATATCGCTCAAGCTGAAAAAACATCTTACGGTTTTGCCGTTAGCGCAATTGCTTTTGAGATTTTGAATTGGAAAAAAACGTTGGAAGAAGGAGGCGTAATCCTTTTCAAAAATATTGGAGAATTGCGTTTAAATTCTGAGAGTAACATTATTTTCAAACCAAACGATCAGACAAATTATCTAGCAACTTCTTTTGGCTTAAGCCCTTTCGTTTCTCCAATGGTGAAAAAAGAGGAATTCGAGAAAAAAATCGAAAAGATTGCAGCAAAAGAAAAAGATGCCGTTTTATTATATGAAAATGATGAAGAAAGCAAATCTTCAAATCCGTTCTTGCGTTATGCTGCAATTTTAGTTTTGGGACTTGGAATTACAGGAAGCATCGGTTATCCTTTATACCAAAATCAAATTGATAATCAAACACTTGTTGTAGAAAAAGCGGTTCAGAAAAAAGTGCAGAACAAAATTCAAGAAGCTACTTTTTTTATCAAAAGTCCGCTTCCGGCTGTAACTCTTTCTGTAGATTCTGTTGCCGTTGAAACTGAAGAACCAACAATGCCTTATCACATTATGGCAGGTGCTTTTAGAAGTGAACAAAATGCAAAAAAGGCTTATGACCAATTAATTAAAGATGGTTTCAAAGCTAGAATGTTGAAAGAAAACAAACACGGTTTATTTCCTGTTTTGTACGGAAGTTATGCTACAATGAAAGAAGCTGAACAAGCTCAAAAAGAAATACAAAAAGGCGAAAATCCACAAGCTTGGATTCTGGTCGAAAATCTATAAAACACTTTTAATCCTGTTCGAATGAGCAGGATTTTTTTTGGCATTTTGTGAAAGAATCAAATCCAACTTAACCCTGAATATTTCTTTCAGCACTTACAGGTTTCACGAGAAACATTCTTATCGAAAAATCTCTTAACTTTCGAAAACAAAAACAATTACATGAAATTCTTCAAAAGGAATAAAAAATCAAGTGAGAACAATTTTGAAAACTTCCCTGCAATTGGCGGTCTAATGGTTTCGAAAATGATTGTTGATCAAAACATTAAACCGCGTTTTCTATATCGTGAAAAACGGACTCGTCCCGAAGATAGCGGCTGGCGAATTTTTACAGGTTTTGAATCTGAAGAATACACTGATGATCCTAATAATGCCGGAATATATAACCCGTCAACAATTCTAAAAATTGATCCTTCGCTGGAAAATATTTTATTGAAAGGGATTGGTTCTGTTTATGAAAGAACTAATCACAACTCGGATTGGTACAAAGTCACTGATTTTGATTTGGAAGATGATTTCATGATAACTCACCGTTTAACAGAAGAATGGTCAATTGAGATTAATAATCTTTTCGAAAAAACAATTGAAGAGGACGGAACTCTATATTATACAACTGGAGATAAGTCTATTAGAATCTCAATTTGGAATTCTGATCTAAGCAAAGAAGCCCTTTTTGAAGAATATAAAAAAGAGGTTGAAAATCGAGATCAGACAAAATCTAAAACATTGCAACGATTCGAATTTTCTGATTCTGAAGTTTCTAGAATTGGCTATTTAATTGAAGAAACCGATGGAGACAAAACTTATAATCTGATTTTTGGTTTTTCCATCATAGCTCAAGAAGTAATGCAGACCGCATTTTATTTTGATGAGAAAAGCGATTTAGAATGGGCACTTTCTACTTGGGAACATATTAGTTTCAAGGGTTAAAATTTTGTAAATAAAAATGTTCCACGTAAAACCGTTTTTTTAAATAAGCAATCTTGGCCGTTTAATAAAAAAGCCCGATTCCTAACGAATCGGGCTTTTTGTTTATCGTGAAACAATTTTTGCATCTTGAGATAAAATTTCTTTTCCAGACTGATAAACCGTCAAAACTGCTGGCGGAGAATCTTTTTCACCCAAAACAATAAAATAGCATCTGTATTTGAAATTGCCTTTTTTAAATTCGTAGTAATGATTTCCTCCAGTTCCGTCTGCAACAAAAACGCCTTTTTCAATTACAAGATCTGGAGTTTCGGTCATTTTCTGTTTGATTGACCATGAAGTATAACGATAATTATCATTTCCTAAATCGTCAATTCTAATTCTGAATTTTGAAGTTTCAAGAATTGCAACTGGTTCTTTAAAATTTGAAATTGAAGCATTTACACTTTTTTTCTGGTTCGCTATTAATTCGTTTTTCAATTTCAGTTCTTCCTCAGATTCATTATTGATACTGATAATTCTTCCGTCAATATCAATCCACATATCACCTTGATTCAACATGATGCCGCGCCACCCTACTTCCGACCAATCTTTTGCAGGATCAGATTTAACTATTTTTTCGATCAAAAATTTATCAAAAATTTGATTATATCTTTTTACAAAATCTGCTTTATCTTTTACCGAAGGAATTGGATAAACACGTTTGAATGGAAATTTTATACGTTTTGCAATTGCTTCTTTATCGCTTGCTTTCACTTCAAGAATAAATTTCGAAATGAACTTTTGATATTCTGGTTTCAAGTCTTGCGCATTCAAAAACGGAGAACTAAAAACCAAAATTGTTAGCAACATTTTAAATGTTTTCATATCAAAAATAATTTAATGCATTAGTAATTAGAATTTTGAAAAACAGAAAACAGTGTTTCACGTGGGACGTCCAAAAATCTAATTAATGCTCGCTTTGAACATTTTTAGTTCATCCCAAGTAAATTCATCTCCATATTTTTCTTTCAAAGGACTCAAAGATTCTTCTTGATAAAATTGGAATGCTTCTCTCAAAGCCAAAATTTTATCGTACGGCAAAACATCGGTGATTTCGATTTTTTTGGACTGAATCAATCTTACTAAATGACCTTCGATTGTTTGTACAGTCAATTTACGCATTCTTGCAATATCTTCAACCGAATTTTTTTCCAGCCATAAATCTAACGTTTCTTCAACTGTCGTTTTTTTAGCCGTTTTAAGCTCGTTTTTCTCTGTCTTAGTTGATTTGTATCGAACAACAGGTTCTTCGGTCCTAAAAATGTCTGTATTTGTCGTTTTAAGCTCTTCGCGAATCCTTTCTGCTTTGTTGCTTTTGTAATTTTTAATATTTGGCGACGTCAGCTTTTCTTTGCTGATTTCTTCGCCAGCGACAACAACTTCAATCAATAACTTGGCTTTCATCAATCGCAAAACGGCTTTTGTCTGAAGATCTTCCAAAAAGTTAAGCTCTTCGTAGAATTCTTTTACCTTTTTAAATTTTTGGATCTCAGCCATTTTGTAAATCAGATCATCAACCAATTTGTCCATCGCTTTGAAAAAATAATCATAGGCCGCATCTACCCTTTCTTTCACGAAAAACAAATCGACTGTTTCTTTAATGAAAATTTTATTGAGCTGCGCAATGAATTTCTGCGAAGGATCTAAAAGCTGTTCGATGATTTCCATTCGTTTATGCGCCCAAACCGCATGTTTCGTTTTTTCAGAACCGGCGGCATTTTCGTTATAACTAAAACGATGATTTCGCCATTCTTGTGCTAATTCTCCCCAATTGAAACTGTTTATCAAATAGTTGTGAATAAAATTTTTGGTTTCGAAGTGAAGTGCCTTCTCCAAAGTTTCCTCTGTCGCTCTGTTCAAAGCGTAATCCATCACATCTTGATCGTTGGAAATACCATTCATCTGCATCGGAGAAAGCAAAATAAGCCCGTCTAACGAACGCAAACGCGAAAGTGCTACATAGGCTTGCCCAGGTAGAAAAACTTGCGATACATCGAGCGCTGCTTTATCAAAAGTTAAACCTTGGCTTTTGTGCACTGTAATCGCCCACGCCAACTTGATCGGATAATGCGCAAAGGTTCCCAAAACTTCTTCTTCGATATCTTTTGTTTGTTCGTTGACTTTGTATCGGATATTTTTCCATTCGTACTTTTCAACTTCAAGTGTCATGTTTTCTTCTGGAAAATGAACAAAGATTTCTTCGTCTGAAAGTGATTTTATTACTCCCATTTTTCCGTTGAAATATCTTTTCTCAAAAGACAAGTCGTTTTTGACAAACATGATTTGCGCGCCGACTTTCAATTTTAATTCTTCTTCGACAGGAAAGATCTTTTCGGGAAAGTCTCCGACTACAAACGGTGTATAAACGTATTCTTTACCATCTAAATCATTGATTGACTGTGAGTTGATAGAATCTGCTTTAGCATTATGCGTTGTCAGCGTGATGTAGCCTTTGTTCTCTTTGAAATCAAAATCTGGCTTAACATACTGATTTAGAATAGTTATGTCTTCTGGAGTGATCTGATTATTTCGAAGATTGTTCAAAACCGAAATAAAAGCATCGTCTGTCTGGCGGTAGATTTTTGACAATTCGATATAAATCGGCGGATACGTTTGAAGCACGTGAGAATGGAAAAAGAATTTCCCGCGGTAATAGTTTTTCAGCGTTCGCCATTCCTCATCACGAATAACCGGCGGCAACTGTAGCAAGTCACCAATGAACAAAACTTGAACTCCGCCAAAAGGATGTGTGTTTCTTCGAACGGTCTGCATCATGAAATCGACCGCGTCCAACAAATCGGCACGCATCATACTGACTTCATCAATCACAAGAAGTTCCATGTTCTTGATTACATTTCGCTTGACGTTATTCATTTTGAAATGGCGGCGAAGCGATTCTTTGTTTTCAAATTTTACCGTTTCTGTAAATTGCGCACTCACATCGTACGACGGAATGAACGCAGAAAACGGAAGTTGAAACATCGAGTGAATAGTTACACCACCCGCATTCAAAGCCGCGATTCCCGTTGGCGCAACGACCACAGTATTTTTATGAGTCGTTGCTATAATTTCGCGTAAAAGCGTAGTTTTTCCTGTACCTGCTTTTCCCGTAAGGAAAATAGATTTTTGGGTCTGATTGATGAATTGTAAAGTGTAAGCTGCCGCTTCTGAAACGTTCTGCATTGGGCTTGTATTAAAAACTAAAATTACCGCATTTTTATAAAAAGAAAAAACCTAAATCGCAGTGGATTTAGGTTTTCAGTAATTTAGTTAGTTTGGTAGTTTTATTTTTTAGCTTCGCCTTCTTTTGCTTCAGCTGCTGGTTTTGCATCTGTTTTTGGCTCTGCTTTATATTTATCATTTAAAGCTTTGATAATTTCTTTAGTGATATCGTATTTCTCTTCAGCATACAAAATTGTAGCAGCATCTCCAGTTCCGTAGATGTAAGAGTAACCGTTTTTCTTTCCGTAGTCTTTAATGAATTTTTTAACTCCACTAACAAGAGAATCCATTTCAACACCACTTTCTTGTTGCAATTGTTGTGCTAATGCTTGTTGTGCATAACCTAATTGCTGCTCTCTTTTTTGCAATTCAGCTCCTCTTTGCTGTGCCCAAGCTTGACCGTTTGCTTGTGCTTGACTTTGAAAATTAGCAGCGTCTTGTTTAAAACGTGAAATCTCAGCTTGTAATTGTCTACCTTTTTCTTCCGCTTGAGCTTTGTACTTTGCCTCTAAATCTTTTGCCTCAGTGTATTCTTTCATCAAAACCGAAGTATCCACGTAAGCTGTTTTTACTTCCTTTACCTCTGCTGTTTTGTTACAAGAAACTGCGAAAACTGAAAGTGCGATAATAACTAATGCTTTTTTCATTTTTTTTAAATTCTATTTTTTTAAGTATTGAAGACAAAAATATAAAAAAATCAATAGCATCAGCATAAAGTTTAAAAAATGCGCAAATTTTATGATATTGTTTTTATTTATCGAAAAAATAATAGCAATAATTCAACTTTATAGCAAATAAATGGCTGTTTTTTGAAACTTTTTCAAATCAAAAAAGCTATTTCCTCTTGTTTTGAAGAAATAGCTTTTTGATTGATTATTTTGAGTTCTATTTATTTTTTAGAACGTAAATATGCGATGAATATTCTTTTGTGCTTTTCGCTTTCCAATTTGATTTTAAACCAATGAAAAAAGCTTTGATGTAATTCATTTTTCCTGTTTTGTATTTTTCAGACAAAAGGCTCACATAAAACGAATCGAACTTCATTGGAAGTATCTTTTCTAATTTCATGTCTACTCTTTCAAAAAGTAATTGAATCGATTTTTTTGAAAAATGCCAAAAGTGAATCGGCACATCATAAGCGGCCCAAAAAGTTTGATAATGATTTGCATCAAACGATTTGTAGTTCGGAACCGCAATAATTAATGTTCCAGTTGGTTTTAATAAACGCTTCAATTCTTTGATTTGATTTTCTAAATCTGGCACATGTTCCAAAACATGCCACATCGTAATAACATCCAAAGAATGATTTTCTAAAGCGCTAATTTCTTCAACAAATGAAATTCCTTTTTGCTTTGCAATATTTTTTGCTCGATCGCTAGGTTCTACTCCAATTGTCTCCCAACCGTCATTTTTTGCAGTTAAAAGAAAATCTCCAGTTCCAGCACCAATATCTAGAATTTTACCTTTTTGCGGTTGCTGGCTATTGATTAAATTCAATTTATTTTGAAGCGCAATATTTTTTACGAAATGGTATGCTTTTTCAAATAACGAACGTTTGTTGTCTGTATGCGAAATATAATCTTCGCTTTCGTAATATCTTCCCAAATTTTGAAGTTCGGGTTGTGGAGAAGTAATTAGCATATCTAATTCTTCATCATAATACAAATCAAAAATTTCTTTTGAAACAGAATGGTCTTTAACCGTAAGAAAATGTTTTTTGTTTAAAACGTTCATTTTTTAATTTTATAGATATTGGGTTTAATTTATAGCAAATCCTAAAAACGAAATTTTATCGTTTTTAGAATTTTTTGTTTTTAATTCTTCTTTATCTTTCTTTTTGATCTTTTTCTGAATTATGATAATTCCAACATAATTAACTTCTACTTTTTCAAATTTCAGACAATTTGTTTATTCTTTAAATTCTATTTTTTTTCACACTTAAAACGATTAAAAACGATAATTATTTTTTGTAAATATCATTACTATTTCACCAAAAGGTTTCACGTGGAACAAATAGTTTTTATTAAAAAGTTTTCAATTTTAGGTTAATGTTTCACGTGGAACCTGAAATTGAAAACAAAATTATCTTCCCATATAAATCAAAAGTACGGAAATATCACTTGGTGATACCCCGCTGATTCTTGAAGCTTGAGAAATGGTTACAGGACGAATCTTGCTCAATTTCTGTTTTGCTTCAATCGACATTGATTTTATTTTATTATAATCGAAATTGTCTGGAATTTTTACTTCTTCCAAACGATTCAACTTATCTGCATTATTTCTTTCCTTTTCGATATATCCAGAATATTTCACCTGAATTACGGCTTGCTCTACAATTTCTTCGTCAAGTTCGTTTTCTTCGATATAAGCTGAAACTTTTTCAAATTTCAACATATCTTCTAATTCAATTTGTGGACGAGAAAAAATCTTGAACATTTTATCTCCTTGCGAAATTGGTGCTGATTCTTTCGCTTCCAAAATCGGATTTGTTTCTGCAACACTTACACTCGTTTCTTTAAAGAACGAAACCATCTTTTCAGATTCGTTTAATTTCTTTTCCATTCTTCTTAAACGAGCTTCAGAAGCTAAACCAATTTCGTATGACATTGGAGTCAATCTGAAATCGGCATTATCTTGACGCAACAATGTTCTGTATTCTGCTCTTGATGTAAACATACGATATGGTTCTTCCGTTCCTTTCGTAATCAAATCATCAATTAGAACTCCGATGTATGCTTCATCACGTTTTAAAATTAATGGATCTTTTTCGTGAACTTTCAAGTGTGCATTTATTCCAGCCATCAAACCTTGAGAAGCTGCTTCTTCATATCCTGTTGTTCCGTTAATTTGTCCAGCGAAATATAATCCTTCAACTAACTTAGTTTCTAAAGTATGTTTCAATTGAGTTGGTGGAAAGAAATCATATTCTATAGCATAACCAGGTCTAAAGAATTTTACATTCTCAAAACCTGCTACCGAACGAAGTGCTTTAAATTGGATATCTTCTGGAAGTGAAGTTGAAAATCCGTTCACATAAACTTCGCAAGTATTCCATCCTTCTGGCTCAACAAATAATTGGTGACGTTCTTTATCTGCAAAACGATTTATTTTATCTTCAATCGAAGGACAGTATCTTGGTCCTAAACTTTTGATTCTTCCATTGAACATTGGAGAACGATCAAAACCTTCTCTTAAAATATCATGAACATTCAATGACGTGTATGTCATGTAACAAGAACGTTGATGCGTTAACGGAGAAGTCACATCTGAATAAGAAAATTTATCTGGCTTAGCATCTCCTTTTTCTTCGTTCATTTTAGAATAATCTAAAGAACGTCCATCTACTCGAGGTGGCGTTCCTGTTTTCATTCTTCCAGCTTCAAAACCTGCTTTGATCAAATCTTCGGTAATTCCGGTTGCAGCACTTTCTCCTGCTCTACCACCTCCGAATTGTTTTTCTCCAATATGAATTAAACCATTCAAAAAAGTGCCATTTGTCAAAACCACAGATTTGGAACGAATCTCCACACCAAGTGAAGTTCTAATTCCTTTTATCTTTCCGTTTTCAATAATTAGCCCTTTTACCATTTCTTGGTAAAAATCTAAATTTGGAGTTCCCTCCAACATCATTCTCCATTCTTCTGCAAAACGCATTCTGTCACTTTGAACTCTCGGTGACCACATAGCAGGTCCTTTTGATTTGTTCAGCATTTTGAATTGGATCGCAGTCTTATCAGAAACTATTCCTGAATATCCACCAAGGGCATCTATTTCACGAACGATCTGTCCTTTTGCAATTCCTCCCATCGCAGGATTACAAGACATCTGTGCTATGTTTTGCAAACTCATTGTAACCAATAAAGTTTTCGATCCTAAATTTGCAGCCGCAGCCGCAGCTTCAGAACCAGCATGGCCTGCACCAACCACAATTACATCATATTCTTCTAAAAACATTTTGTTTTATTATTCTCCAAAAACCGCTAACGCGGTTTCTAGAATTACATTTATATTTTCTTTGTTCCACGTGGAACGTATATTTTTTTTTGTTTCAGGTTTGGAGTTTTATGTTTCAAGTTCAAACTAGAATCCTCAAACTGGAATCCTCAAACTGGAATCTTCAAACTGGAATCTTCAAACTGGAATCTTCAAACTGGAATCTTCAAACTGGAATCTTCAAACT
>NZ_JBHNPP010000042.1:0-33249 GCF_042436695.1 Flavobacterium sp. HJSW_4 | reverse complement strand
GCAAAAAAAATCATTAAAAAATATACCGACGATGTAGTTTCAGTTTCTTTCGAAAAAGGGAATATTGATATTGATACGGAGGAGGATTATTCTAAGTTGATTTCGAATTAAGGGGCAAAGGTTCAAAGGTTTTTGTTTAATGAAGATTTTTTAGATACAGTTTGTCATTTCGACGAAGGAGAAATCTCCGCGAGAAACTCCGCAAAGATTGGCTATATTCTGTATGGAGCTACTTACGGAGATTTCTCCTTCGTCGAAATGACAAAACTATGAGGATAGGATAATTAAATTTTGCGAACCTTGCGCCTTTGCGGTGAAAAATCATCAACTACGTAACTTCCCAGCCACTTCCAAAACCCGCTCAACAGCAATATCAATTTCTTCAGAAGTAGTAAATCTTCCCAAACTAAAACGAATAGAACTCAGAGCCTCCTCATCCGACAATCCCATTGCTTTTAAAACATGTGAAGGTTCAGAAGTCACAGCCGAACAAGAAGCACCATTTGAAACCGAAATATTTCCCAAAGCTAAAATCAGCTGTTCGGAATTTACGTTTGGAAAACAAATATTAGAAGTATTATAAATTCGGTTTTCAGTATTTCCGTTTACGAAAGAACCTTCAAATTGCAATAAACCTTTTTCGAGTTTGTCTCGTAATAGAGAAATTCTATTTTGATCTTTTTCTAATTCATTTACAGCGATTTCCGATGCTTTTCCTAAACCGATAATTCCGGGAACATTTAGCGTTCCGCTTCGTAATTTTCGCTGTTGTCCGCCACCAAGAATTTGAGGAGACAATTTTATCTTGGCTTTCGCCGAAATATACAAAGCGCCAATTCCTTTCGGACCGTAAAATTTATGTGCAGATAAAGTCAAAAGATCAATTCCAAGTTCTTTTACATCAACCGGAATTTTACCTACAGCCTGAGTTGCATCACACATAAAAAGTACATTCTTCGTTTTCACAATTTTAGAAATTGCACTGATATTTTGTATGACACCCGTTTCATTATTAGAAAGCATCCCGATGAAAATCAATGTTTTATCTGTTATTTTTTCTTCTAAAAATTGAAGGTTTAAAAGTCCGTCAGAATCAGTTGGTAGATAAGTAACTTGAAAACCATTATTTTCCATAAAACGGCAAGTTTCAATAACCGCTTTATGTTCCGTTTGAATTGTCACAATATGTTTTCGTTCTTGATTAGCAAGACCTTTTATAGCGAGATTTATTGCTTCAGTAGCACCCGAGGTAAAGAGGATCTCATCTGCGTCAGCATTTATCAAATCTGCGGTTTGCCACGCCGCATTTTCCACAGTTTCTTTTACCGTTAATCCCGCCAAATGAGTTCCTGTTGAATTTGCATACAAATCAGTAAAATACGGTAGCATTGCATTTATAACTCGTTCATCAACACGGGTTGTGGCATTATTATCAAGATAAATGGTTTCGTTCTGTGGCATAATTTGTAAAAATACAATTTTATAATCTCGCAAAGTCGCAGAGACGCAAAGTTTAATGCAAAAAAATAACTATATAAGTTATATAAGGAATTTTAAGTTTTCTCTTAATTGAACTTATATAACTTATGTGTTTTAAAAAACTTTGCGTCTCTGCGCCTTTGCGAGATTTTCTTTTATTTAAGTGTGCTTTTCGCTTAAAAAAAACACGAAATTGTAATTATTCTAAATAAGTGGAATGTTTGAATTTCATAACTTTTTGTGATAGAAGATGATTAAATTTGTTAGAATACAAAAGTGAATTTTGCTAATTTAACAAATAGACTGAATGGCTTCTAAAAAAACAAATCAGAATAAAGTAACGCCCGAAGATGCAAATTCGCGTCGTGACTTTATAAAGAAATCAGGACTTTTTACCGCTCTTGCCCTGACGCCGCCTTCGTTGGTAATGGCTTCGGATAAGAAATGGGACGAAAAAATTGCGGAGTATTTAGAAACAGTACCGCTTTCTATTGAAGTAAATGGCACAAAACACAATTTGAATATAGAGCCGAGAACTACTTTACTTGATTTACTTCGCGAACAATTACAGCTTACAGGAACCAAAAAAGGTTGCGACCACGGACAATGTGGCGCGTGTACCGTTCACGTAAATGGAACTCGAATCTTATCTTGTTTGTCTTTAGCAACGATGCAGCAAAATGCACAAGTCACTACAATCGAAGGACTTTCGAAAGGTAAAAAACTGCATCCAATGCAGGAAGCTTTTATTAAACATGACGGCTTTCAATGTGGCTATTGTACGCCTGGACAAATCATGTCGGGAATTGCTTGTATCAAAGAAGGTCACGCCAATAGCAGAGAAGAAATTAGCGAATATATGAGCGGTAACATTTGCAGATGTGGTGCTTATCACAATATTGTTGACGCTATAACTGAAGTTAAGGAAGGAGGGAAGGAACTATGAAAAACTTTCAGATAATTAAAGCCCTGTCGTCTTCGTCGGCAGTTACAGGAAAAGCCAAAGATAATTCTTCGATGTTTATTGCTGGAGGAACGAATCTGGTCGATTTAATGAAGAAAAACATTGTAGCGCCAGATAAACTAGTTGACATCAACGGATTGGATTTAAAGAAAATAGAATTCTTAAAAGGAAAAGTTTCAATTGGTGCATTGGCTAAAAATAGTCAAGTTGCTGAAGATGCTTCCATAAAAGAAAAATATCCTTTGCTGGCATTGGCATTGGCAGCGGGAGCTTCTCAGCAGATTCGCCACATGGCAACGGTGGGAGGAAATATGTTGCAACGTACCAGATGTTCTTATTTTTACAATACCGATATGCCTTGCAACAAACGTACTCCAAAAAGCGGATGCGGTGCAATTGGCGGTTCGAATAGAATGTCGGCTGTTTTTGGCGCTTCAGATAGTTGCATTGCCGTTCACCCGAGTGATATGTGTGTAGCTTTGGCTGCGCTTGACGCGAAAGTTTTGGTTGAAGGTCCAAAAGGAAAACGAGAAATCGATTTTACTGATTTTCATCGTCTTCCAGGAAATACACCTGAAAAAGACAATAAACTAGATGAAAGAGAATTAATTACTTCGGTTGAAATTCCAGATAATAATTTTACTAAAAATGTTCATTATCTAAAAGTTCGTGACAGAACGAGTTATGCTTTTGCATTGGTATCTGTTGCTGTGGCTTTGGATATAAAAAATAATAAAATAAATGATGTCAGATTGGCAATGGGTGGTGTGGCACATAAACCTTGGAGATTGACTGAAACAGAAAAATTCTTGAAAGGAAAAACCATTTCAGAAGAGATTTTTAAACAAGCAGGCGATTTGTCTATGAAAGGAGCCAGAGGATATGGCGACAATGATTTTAAACTTACGCTTGGAGGAAACGCAGTAACAGAAGCACTTACAATAGCAGCATCAAAATAATTAAATTATGAGCAAGACAAGTAATATTAATAGAGTTGACGGATTTGCTAAAGTAACAGGTTCTGCAACTTATTCAGCCGAATATAAAACAACCGGTGTGGTTTATGCCTGCCTTGTGGGAAGTACGATTGCCAAAGGAAGAATCAAAACCATTGATACTAAAAAAGCAGAATGGGCGCCAGGAGTTCTGGCGGTGATTACGCATTTGAATGTAGACAAGCCTTCTGGTTATCAAAAAGCAAAAGACAAACGAAATTTTGGTCAGCCACTTCAGATTTTTAAAGATGATTCTGTTTTGTATTATGATCAGCCGATTGCTTTGGTGATTGCCGATACTTTCGAACGTATGCGATATGCTGCAAGTTTGATTAAAGCGGATTATTTTAAAGAAGAACATTCGACAGAACTTCACAAAGCAGCTGATAAAGAACGAAAAATAGACACCGATAAAGGAAATGATTACCACCGTGGTGAACATGACGGTTATAAAAATGCTGAGGTTGTTTTAGAAACAGAATATACGATTCCAACCGAGGTTCATAATCCAATGGAATTAGCGAATATCATTGCAAAATGGGACGGAAACAAACCGATTTTATATACTAAAAGTCAAGGTGTTGAAGGAACTAGAAGAAGTGTAGCAGGAGTTTTTGATGTCCCTGTGGAAGATGTTGAGGTTCATGCAGAATATATTGGAGGCGCTTTTGGAATGGGATTGCACACTTGGCCGTATGAAATTGCGGCTTTGATTGGTGCGAAAAAATTAAATCGTCCTGTAAAATTGGTTTTGCATCGCGAACAGATGTTTACCAATGTTGGTTTCAGACCGTATACCATTCAAAAAATGGGATTGGGTGCTACGAAAGATGGAAAACTAACTGGATTAACGCATGAAGCGGTTGCCATGACTTCGAGTTACGAAGATTTCATGGAAGGAACGGTAAATATGTCTCGATTTATTTACGATTGTCCAAACGTTTCTACGCGTTATAGAATTGTTCCTTTAGATACTTGTACGCCAATTTGGATGCGCGGTCCGGGAGAAGCGACAGGCTCTTTTGCATTAGAAAGTGCCATGGACGAATTGGCTTATAAATTAAACTTAGATCCGATTGAATTCAGAAAACGTAATTATGCTGAAAAAGATCAGGAACAAAATAAACCGTGGAGTAGTAAATTTCTTTTAGAATGTTACGAAGCGGGCATGGAACGCATTGGATGGAACAACCGTAAAAACAAACCCAGTTCTGTAAAAGAAGGAAATTGGCTGGTAGGTTACGGAATGGGAACGGGAACCTTTGGCTGTTATAGAAGTCCAACTTCGGTAAAAGCAAAATTCTTAGCCAATGGAGATTTGGTTCTGCAATGCAGTGTTAACGATATGGGACCCGGAACAGCAACAATGATGACAGCAATTGGAGCTGAAGTAATTGGTTTGCCATCAGAAAATGTTATTATCGAAATGGGTAAAAGCGGATTGCCAAAAGGTCCTACGCAAGGAGGTTCGGCGACGACTTCGTCTGTGGGTTCTGCGGTGCATGATGCCTGCAATTTATTGTTGAATAAAATAATTGAATTAGGAAGTAAAAATCCCGTCTTAAAAGGAATCGCAATTACAGATTTGACTTTTGAAAATGGTGCTGTTTCTTCTAAAAAAGACAAATCTAAATCGGTTAGTTTAGCTGCACTTTTGAGCAGTAATAAATTAGAAGATTTTGAAGTTGAAAATCTTTCTAAAGCTGCTGAAGAAGCAAAGAAATATTCGATTTACTCGTTTTCAGTTCATTTTGTAAAAGTATTAGTGAATCCGAATTTGGGTAAAATTCGATTGGCGCATGTAGTTTCTTGCGCTGATATTGGAACAGTTATCAGTCAGAAAACTTCTGCGGGACAAATGTTTGGAGGAGCTGTCGGAGGAATCGGAATGGGGTTAATGGAAGCTTTAGAAATCGATCACCGTTTTGGTCGTCCAATTAATAATAATTTTGCTGATTATCATGTTCCTGTAAATGCAGATATTGAAAAACAGGAAGTGTTTTTCGTAAATAAAAAAGACCCAATTAGTAACCCAATGGGAACAAAAGGTTTGGGAGAAACTGCTTTAGTCGGAATGGCACCTGCAATTGCAAATGCTGTCTTCAATGCCACAGGAAAACGTGTTCGAGATTTACCAATTACTTTGGATAAGATTATAGAAACCGTTAAGGTTTAAGTTTAAAAAACAATTAGAAGAGTTCCTTTGAGAGCACAATCTTAAAGGGATTTTTTGTGTTATGAAAAAATCTCGCGAAGTCGCAGAGACGCAAAGTTTAATGCAAAAAAATAACCATATAAGTCATATAAGAAATTTTAAGTTTTCTCTCTTAATTGAACTTATATGACTTATATGGTTTAAAAAACTTTGCGTCTCTGCGACTTTGCGAGATTAAAAAAAAATCGCAAAGCTTAAAAAAACTTTGCGACTTTGTGCGTTCGTGGCATATATCAATAAAACTTATTTAATTGTAATAGGCAATTCAACAGTTGTTTTGTCCCATCCAATAACCAAATTAGTAACGTTACCTTGAGTTGTAAACGCAATAGATAAAGCCTCAATAACATCTGAAACGTTTTTAACTGGAACAGAAACTCTAACCACATCTTTGCTTTCATCATAAGCATAACCACCCCATAAATCTAATTCTTTATTGATGATGATCGTCCATTTGTCTTTTTCTGGAATTGCAAATAAACTGTAATATCCTGCTGCAACTTTTTTACCGCCAATTGTTACGTCTTTGTAGAATTTGATTTCTGTATTCTCGTTTGCACCAACTCTCCAGATTTCTCCAAATTTCACAACATCACCAAAAATAGTTCTTCCTTTTGCAGAAGGTCTTGCGTAAGTAACTTTGATAACCGGATTTGGATTATCTGTTTTTTTGAACTTAACCGCTTTGTTTGGGAAATAAGAAATATCAACAGGACTATTGTCTAGTGGAGCAAATTTCACTACATCTTGTGCCTGAACTGTGAAGGCAGCAAACAACGTAACTGCCAGTAAATAAATTTTTTTCATAAGATTACAATTTTTAGAATAACTACAAAGTAAGTTAATAATGAAGAAAAATCATATAATTTACAGTCTGTTTTTTGTTAATGAATTGATAATGGTATTATTCGTTTTTCTTTTTGGCATACCAATTCTGCATAATGTAAAACGCTTTTTTCTTTTCGCCGTCATTCGAAATTAGACCTTTACGATTATATCCGTCTTGAATTCCTGGAAGCAATCTTTTTGGTGATCTGAAATCAACTAAAATCCACGGACTTGTTCCGCTTAAATGTGGAATCTTTTCGATCATTTTTAAATTCTGAATGTATAAATATTCCTGATATTCTTCTGTCCAGCGTTCGTTTTTCTCCCCATGAAAACCAGCTTTTGCATCACCTCCAAATTCGGAAACAATAATGGGTTTGTTGTATTTCGATTTCCATGTTATTTTCTCAGCATCTTCCAGATTTCCACCGTACCAGCCCAAATATTGATTGAAAGCTACAACATCTAAAACTTGACCAATTGGATCGTCAATAGTTTCTTTTTTAGTCAACAAGGCCGCACTGATTAATCTTGTGTTATCTAACGATCTTGTGTGTGAGGCTAAATTTTTGATGAATGTATTTCTAGCATCAGAAATTGGTGTTTCATTTGCCATAGACCAAATAATAATACTCGCTCTGTTTTTGTCTCTAATAACAGAAGCTGTTAGTTGATCTTCGGCATTTTGATACGTATTTTTATTCGTAAATTCGACTGTCCAGTATACCGGAATTTCTTCCCAAACCATTATTCCCATTTTGTCAGCTTCGCGAATGATATTTTCGTTGTGCGGATAATGCGCCAAACGAACATAATTACAACCTAATTCTTTTGCCCAATTTAATAAACGTAAAGCATCTTCTTGAGAATTAGCGCGTCCGCCTTTGGCATTTTCTTCATGAATCGAAATTCCTCGTAAAAAGATTGGTTTTCCGTTCAGCAGAATTTTATCTTCTTTGGTTTCGATAGTTCTAAAACCAATTTGATCTTTTAATTTTTGACCGTTAAAGTCTATCGTAACCTCGTATAATTTCGGATTTTCAGGTGACCAAAATGAGATTTTTTTAGACGGAATTTCGAAGTTTAAAATTCCCTGCGCATCTGCTTTTCCTTTAAAGTTGATTTTTAATTCTGGAATTGAAATAGAAACATTATTCTGTGAAGTATTTAAATTATTGATTTTGATAAAACCAGAAATAACATTTGCATTACCTTTTTTCAACTGAATGGTATAATCTTCCACAAAAGAAGCTTCTTCTTCAATCAAAGTCACATCACGTGTTATGCCGCCATAATTCCACCAATCGGTATTGACTGTTGGAACATCTTCTTTGTGGCGTGTATTATCCACTTTTATGACCAAATAATTGTCTTTTGGTTGAACAATCGAAGTTACTTCGTAATTAAATGGTGTAAATCCACCTTCGTGAGTTCCCAGTTTTTTTCCGTTTAAATAAACATCCGCTTTATAATTAATTGCTCCCAAATATAAAAACAGACGTTTTTTATTCACCAAATTATAATCGAAAGACTTTTTGAACCATACATTTCCTTCGTAATATTTCAGCTCTGGAACTTGAGAATTCCAATCACTTGGAATTGTAATTGTTGGAGATTTATCAAAATCATATTCTACCAATTCTTGCTTATTTTGAGCATGATAATTACTGAAAAAAGCTCCTTTTGCTGGTTTTTCCTGTTTATCATATTGATCTAAGTGAAAGCTATAAAATCCAGTCTGATAAGGATCGATAATATAATTCCAAACACCGTTTAAGGAAGTGGTATTTCGATTCGGAACATTGGAGATTAGATTTTGTGCAAATCCCAAAACAGAAGAGGTTAGGAGTAATGCGGTTAATAGTTTTTTCATTTTTTGTATTAATTTGTTTTTGTTTGTGTTTTGCCACTAAGGCGCTAAGGCACGAAGTTTTTTTTAGTTCTCGCAAAGTCGCTAAATCGCTAAGTTTTTGTTTAATTCTAAATTTTATAAGGATTAAAATGATTTTTTTTCACGCAGATTTTGCTGATTAGAGCAGATTTATTTTTGATCTGCTTAAATCTTTTTAAATCTGCGTGAAAAAAAAATTTTGTGCCTTAGCGCCTTCGTGGCATAAAAATCTTATTCAACAGGAATCCTCAAATATTCCCCTTTAAAACTTTGATTCAATGCTGTCATTTCAATAGGAGTCTTAGAACCATCAGAAATTACTTCGATAGATGCTTTTCCGTTTGCCATTCTAATCGATTCGCTTCCTGTTGGAGTTCCTTGGTTTTTTAATGTTTTTCCTCCTTTTAAACATTGAAAATAAACACTTGCTTCATAATCCAGACAACGTAAATTGTTATTATCAACAGCAATTGCGGTTACTAAATAATTTCCATTTTTCAGTTTTTCTGATGACAACTGCAATGAAACCGCCGTATCATTTTTATTGAAACGATAATTCACTTTCAGCGTATCAGAAACTGTTTTTCCGTCTTTTGTTTTTCCAATGGCAATTAAAACATTTTCTCCTTTCGCAAAATTGACATCCCAAGTTAAGCCATTTGCAGGATAGAGAGAAAGATTTCGCTGTTTTTCTCCCAATGATTTTCCGTTATGAGATAATGTTACTTTATCGCAGTTACTGAAAACGCTGATTGTTCTTGGCGTATTTTCAGGTCCTTGACGTTCTGTCCAAGTATGTGATTCAATGTAGGTGAAAGGCTCCTTTGCCCAATAACTTTTAAAAACATAATACGCATCTTTCGGAACTCCATTTCTGTCTGTAAGTCCTTTTTGATTCATGTACGGAATATCATCTTCTGGACGTAGCGGCGTTGCAAAATCCTTGAATGCCCATTGAACATTTCCCACAAAAGTTGGATCATTCTCGGATACATGCAAATGCCAGTCAAACAAATCAACTATATAATTTTCGCTCCAATCGCCAATTTGGGCAATGTTTGCGACTTTCGTCTGAACAATTGCTTCTTCCCAACCTTCGGCTTTTATGACATTTTCTCCAGTAACAGGGTTTTCGCTGTGACGCCCAACATGACTGTCTCCACCATATTCAGCATGAATAAAATGTTTGTATTCTTTCTTGTAAACATCAATTGCTTTTTGATAGCTTTTGTAGCTTCCAGAATACCAGCCCGACCAAATAGAAGGCGAGAAGACATCTACAATATGCGAACCTTCGTAATACTTTCTAATTGCTGTTTTTCTCGTCGGATCTAATTTGTGTGCGATATCATTCAATTCGGTTAAAAATGCATTTGTTTTTTCTGCATTATCTCCGTCAGGAAAATCTGGAAGCCAGTTTATTTCATTTCCTAAAGACCAGATTATAATACTTGGATGATTGTAATTTTGATTGATGATTTCTTCCAGCATATTTTTGGCATTCGTTTTCCAAACTTCATTTCCGATTCCGCCACGGCACCAAGGCAATTCATCCCAAACCAATAAACCTAGTTCGTCACAAGCTTTATAAATCTCAGGATCTTGTGGATAGTGCGCCAAGCGTATAAAATTTGCGCCCATTTCTTTTATCGATTTCATGTCTGCCCAATGTTGTTCGTTGGTCATTGCAGCGCCAACTCCAGCTTGTTCTTCATGACGATGCGTTCCGCGAATCAACAGACGTTTTCCGTTAAGGTAAAATGGTCCGTGATCTTTAAACTCAAACCATCTAAAACCTACTTTCTCTGAAACGCTGTCTTTAATTTGATTTTTTTCAGATAAACAAGCAGTCAGTTTGTATAAATTCGGTTTTTCAGTATCCCAAAGTTCTGGGTTTTTGATGTTTTCGAAAGTGATGGTAGAAGTTTTATCCGAAACTGGAATCGTTTTGCTTGCTACTTTTTTTCCTTTCGGATTTTTTAAAGTGATTGTTAATGATAAATCTTTTGCATTATCAGGATTTACAATGGATGAAACAATTTGTACAGAGGCTTTTTTAGCTGAAACTTCAGGCGTAGTAATTTTGATATTTTCGATATGATTTTTGTATTTCGAAACCAACCAAACATCGCGCGTGATTCCGCCGTAAATAAAGAAATCGCTTTTTTGAGACGGAATAACTTCAATATCATAACTATTGTTCACGCGAACGAAAATGTCGTTATTTCCTTCTTTGATTAATTTCGTAATATCGATAGAAAAACCAATATAACCGCCAATATGCGAACCAGCTTCTTTGTCGTTTACATACACTTTAGTCGTTACATTTGATCCTTCAAAATAGAGAGAATAAACCCGATTTGGATCGATTTTAGAAATATTAAGTTTCTTTTGATACCAACTTGCATCACGTCTGTAACCTGGAACTAAATCGGTTGCATCTTCAGCATTCCAAGTATGAGGTAAATTTAATGAAACCCAATTTGAAGCTTTTTGCGCTTCGTTGAGGTTTGATGTATGATTTTCTAAATAAAGCCAATTGTCGTTAATGTTCATTTTTGTCTGAGCAAAACTGCTGCTCAGACAAATTTGAAACAAAACAAAAAGCGCAAAAATTGAAAAAGTTTTATTCATAGTTACAAAGGTTCATAGGTTCAAAGTTTCAAAGGTTTCTGGCTCAAAGTTCAAAGATTCTAAACCTCTGTTACTTTGAACCTTTAAACCTTTGCCCCTTTATTAATGCTTCTAAAAAATAATAATCAGCGTAGATTATTGGTTCGTCGATTTCATCGTGTTTTGGCCAGTTTCCAGTGCTGTGATCGAATAAGAATGGTGCTTTAATTTGTGTATCCAAAATATATTGATCGGTTTGCACGGAAGCCATTAGTTTATCGGCGAAAGCCAAATAACTTTTATTTTGGGTATAAGTGTACAATTCGTATAATCCTGATGCCATAACCATTGCGGCAGAAACATCTCGAGGGGCATTTGGAATACTTGGATCTTTAAAATCCCAATACGGAATTCCGTCTTCTGGCAGGTTTTTATTCGACATAAAATAATGTGCAGTTGCTTCGGCTTGATTCAAATAAGCAGGATCTTTCGTATAGCGATACGACATCGTAAATCCGTAAACTGCCCAAGCTTGACCACGCGCCCAAACTGAATCATCATTATAGCCTTGAAGCGTTGTTTTCTTTCTAACTACGCCAGTACTCGGATTATAATCGATAACATGATAACAAGAATTGTCTTCTCTAAATTGGTTTTTTAAAGTCGTGTTGGCATGCTGAATGGCAACATTACGGTATTTTGGATTTCCAGATATTTTAGAAGCTTCAAAAAGTAATTCCAAATTCATCATATTGTCAATGATTACAGGAAAATCCCAAATTTCTTTGTTGAAATCCCAAGAACGAATCGAGCCCACTTTTGGATTGAATCTTTTGCATAAAGTTTCTGCGCCTTTAACAATCACCGCTTCGTATTCTTTCTTGTTTTCCACTTTTAGAGCTTCTCCAAAACTGCAAAACACTTTAAAACCTACGTCATGCGAATTACTATTGACACTTTCCTTTTTGCTGAAAGGAGTCCATTTTTGAGCTTGTTCTTTGTATTTTGAATCGCCTGTTAATCGGTACAATTGCCAAAGATTTCCAGCAAAGAAACCGCTTGTCCAATCTTTAGATGGCACTTTGCGAATCTCAAGGGTTTTGATATTCATACTTCTCGGCATCGACATTGAATCTACTGGATAATCTAGTAGCATTTTGTAACGCGTTTGCAGTTTTTCTGTCGCTGCTGAGGTAGTTTTTGGTTGAGAATTAATTCCGGATTTGCATGCTGTTACCAGCGATGCAAACCCAAGAATTAAAGAAATGAAACTGACATTCTTCATATTAAAATAATAAATATTGTGAAATTTGGACGCGGATTGTGCAGATTAGCTATCGTAAAAGCGCGGATTTGCACGGATTTTTTTGTTTTTTATTTCACGCAGATTTAAAAGGATTTAAGCTGATTAAAAATTGATTTTTTTAAATTTGCGCTATCTGCCAAAATCTTTTTAAATCTGCGTGAAACCTAATTATACGCGATGTGATTAAAAAATCCGTTTCAATCCGCGTTCCATATTATTAATAACCAGGATTATTCGGTTTTAGATTTGGATTAATAGCCAATTCTGTTCCTGGTAATGGCCATAAATAATCTCTGTTCGGATCAAAATTAGCATGTGGTTCTAAACCGTTTGGTCCAAATACTTCTGGTCCGATTTTAAGCCTTTTGATATCGTACCATCTGATGTATTCAAAAGCCAATTCTAATCTTCTTTCGTCAATAACCATTTTTCTGAAGTCAGTTTGAGAAAGTCCAGGCGTTACGTTTGCTGGAAAAGAAACCAATTTTCCTGCTTTATTTCTTGCTCTTGCACGAACACGGTTTACGTAGCCATCAGCTTCTGTAGTTCCCGGATTGATTTCGTTTAAAGCTTCGGCAGCAGTCAATAAAACTTCAGCAAAACGCATTGTGATATAATTGTGCTGAGAAGTTCTTCCGTTAGCACCAGCTTTTCCCGGAAAACGGAAATATTTTGCAATATGCGGACGAGGCGCTTTTTCGTTATCGCTTGAAGGATAAACCTGTAAAGCTCCACCTGGACCTGTTTTCTTTCTGATAATGGTATCAAAACTTACCGCTCTTCTATAATCTCTCTGATCCCAAGTATTGAATACTTTCAAAGAAGGAACAGCAACCGAGAAACCTTGCCCGTAGCTATAACTGTCGTCTTTTAAAGATCCTGTAAAGAACGCTGTATAATCCTGACCGTAATTTCCTGACGTTAAGTTGTTAAAGTCGATTGTAAAAAGAGGTTCTTTTAATGAAGCCGTTTTCGTAGCATTGAATAAATCTTGAAAATCAGCATCTAAACCTAAACCAAATTTTGCTTCATTAGTAATTACAAATTTCGCTTCATCATACGCTTTTTGAAAATTCCCTAAAGTCAAATAAACAGAAGCTAAATATCCTGCTGCCGTACCTTTTCCAGGAACTGCTTTTACTTTTGGTTTATCGTCTAACCATTGTTTTGCAAATTCTAAATCGGCAATGATTTTTGGATAAACGTCTGCTTCTTTAGTTTTACCAAGAGAGTTTACCTGATTCACATCATTCACAACAAAATCAACATACGGAATATCACCAAAAAGACGAACCAAATGATAGTAAGCAAAAGCTCTAGCAAAATAAGCCTGAGCCACAATAGCGTTAACTTTTGCTGGATCTCCAGGTGTTTTTTTAGCGCCTTCAATCGCTTGATTTGCGGCTGTGATAATCACATAAGATTGCGGCCAAAAGTTAGCTACAAGTGCATTGGTGTCGTTCATAGACATATCGTTCACGTCGATACGAGCGGCCTGAGTGGTTCTGTCGCCAATATCAGACATATCATCGCGAAGCATAAGGGCAATTGTAAATTCTCTTCCCCAATAATTATTGTGGCCAATATTAGCGAAAGCTCCATTTACAGCAGCCTGTAAATCGTCTGTATTGTTGAAAAAGTTTTCTGGACGAATAATTCCTATTGGTTTTTCTTCTAGATCAGAACAGCTGAAAAAAGCGAGTGTTCCAAAGCAAAGAAGAGCTATATATTTTTTCATAGTTGTATTAGATTAAAATTTTAAATTGAATCCTGCAGTAAACGTTCTTACGTTTGGATATCCTCCATAATCCAATCCTAAATTGGTGTTACTTCTAGAATTGGTGTCGTTTAAGTAGTTGGTTTCTGGATCTGTACCCGGATAATCTGTAATCGTCCAAAGGTTTTGTGCACTGATGTAAAAACGAACTTTGCTTAATCCCATTTTCGAAACAATTTTTTCATCTAAACTGTATCCTATAGAAATGTTTTTCAAACGAATGTAACTTCCATCATAAACAAATCTTGACGTGATTCTTTTGGTTCTCGCAGCATTGATTGGAACGTTTGTATCTGTATTTGTTGGTGTCCAAGAATCTAAAACTTCAGTTGTTGCATTGTTGTTTCCAGAAGCCAATTCCATTAAAGTATAATTCAAAATTTGACCTCCTTGCGAACCTTGGAAGAAGATATTCAAGTCTATATTTTTATACGTGAAATCATTATTGAATCCGAAGATGAAATCTGGATTTGGATTTCCGATAATCGTTTTATCCTGAGAATCTAGTTTTCCATCACCATTGTAATCTCTGAATTTTTCACCTCCCGGAGTAGTTTCAAAGTTTCCTGGCAGAACTGCTTCTCCTTGCTGAATTACACCATCATAAATAAATCCGAAGAAAGAACCAACAGGCTGTCCAACTCTTAGAATCTGAGATTCAGTTGCCAAGAAATGTCCTGGAGCAGAGTTGATTAAAAGATCTTTGTTGTCTGCTAATTTCAGTACTTTATTTTTGTTCGAAGAAATATTAAAATTAGTTGACCAAGTAAAATCAGCACCAATAAAGTTTCTGGTATTAATTCCTAATTCCCATCCTTTATTTTCTAATTCACCTACGTTTTGAAGCTGAGAAGCAATTCCTGAGATTCCTGGAAGCGGTCTGTTAAACAATAAATCTTTAGTGATTGTTTTATAATAATCTGCCGTAATACTGATTCGGTTATCAAATAAACCTAAATCAATTCCATAATCTTGCTGGTATGAAGTTTCCCATTTTAAATTCGGATTATCCAATGAAGTCAGCTGAACTGCATTTGTAATCACGTCTCCGCTTACATAATAAATTTCAGAAAATCTAGAAAGAGTAGAGTAGGCACCAATTGAAGGGTTACCTGTTGCTCCATAACTCGCTCTTAATTTTAAGTTTGAAACCGTTTTATTGTCTTTCAAAAAGTTTTCTTTACTAATATTCCATCCAATTGCTCCAGAAGGGAAAGTTCCGTATTTGTAGTTTTTGCTAAAGCTTGAAGAACCATCTCGTCTCGCTGTAAATGTTAGTAAATATTTGTCAGCATAATCGAAATTCAACCTTCCGAAAGCAGAAATCAATTCGGTTTCAGATAAACCAGAATCAGGTTTTAAGAAAACAGTTCCAGCTCCTAAATTTCGGTATGAATTGGTATTCGTCAAAAATCCTCTTGAAGCGGCATACGAATTTTCATTTTTGTTTTTTTGATATGAATATCCACCCAAAACCGTCAATATTCCTTTGTCGATAATTTCACGTTTGAAAGTCAAATAATTCTCTGTCAAGAAAGAAGAAAATCTTGTGTTGTTTACAGAAGCTTCTCCTTTTACATTTTTTCCTGCAATTAAAGTTGACGGAATAAATCTTCCTGTTTGCGAATTATTATCGGTTAAACCTAAAGTAGTTTTAAAATCAAGATCTTTTGTGATTTGGTATTGAGCGAAGAAATTGTTTCGGTTTACGATAGAAACTGTTTCCAAAATATTTTCCATCGCTGTTGCGTACGGATTGTCAATATCGTCTCCAATTGGAGCAGTTGTAGTGTAAGTTCCGTCTGCATTGTAAATTCCTTTATCAGGCATAAAACGATAGGCTGAAGCAATTACACCCGCAGCTCCCGTTCCTCCAGCTCCCGTTTGGCTGATGATTCCTTCTTTGTTTTGTTTGCTTGTAAAAGTGTTTAAACCTACTTTAAATTTTGGAGATAAGTCGGCTTCAAGATTTCCTACAATAGTATATTTATCAATTCCAGAATTAATTACGACACCATTTTGGTTAAAATAAGTTCCAGAAACATAATACCTTACATTTTCAGATCCGCCAGAAAAAGACAATTGCGTGTTTGAAATCATTCCGTCGCGATAAATAATATCTTGCCAATCAGAATTTGCTGGACCTTGCGTGTGCGTAGTGAAACTTTGTCTGTAAGCCGCAAATTGGTCAGCATTTAATAAGTGAAGCTTATTGTTTACCGATTGTACCGAAGTTGAATTACTGAATTCAATTACTGGTTTTCCTGGTTTTCCTTTTTTAGTCGTTACCATGATAACTCCATTTGATCCGCGAGAACCGTAAATTGCAGTTGCAGAAGCATCTTTTAAAACCTCTATAGAAGCAATGTCTTGAGGCGCTGGCATAGAAACGCCCGCAAAACCATCTACAACAACTAGAGCATCACCGCTGGCATTAATAGAAGTTCCTCCACGAACCCTGATTTTTGTTGGAGCTCCAGGTTCGCCACCATTATTGGTCATTACCGAAACACCCGCAGCACGACCTTGTAAAGCTTGTTCTGCATTTAATAATGGAAAAGCAGTCAGTTCTTTTGCTGTCACAGAAGAGACAGATCCTGTAATATCACTCTTTTTACGCGTACCGTAACCCACTACGATAACTTCGTCAAGTGCTTTTGTATCAGGTTTTAAACTGACATTGATAACGGTTTTGGTTCCAACAGGAATTTCAACAGATTGGAATCCGACGAAATTGAAAACTAAAACAGCATTTTTTTCTCCTACGATTACAGTATAATTTCCGTCAATATCGGCAGAAGCGCCAACAGAGGAGTTTTTGATATAGACATTAGCACCAGGAAGTCCGAGCAAATCTTCGCTAGAAGTAATTTTTCCCGTCACTTTTCGTTCCTGTGCGTGCATCACGATATTTACCAGTAAAAAAGATACCAGTAAACACCATTTAAACGATTTGTTTTTGTGGTTTGTAAACATTCATTTTTTGGTTTTAGGGTTAATAAGTTAGATAAAGTAGAAAAGCAATAAACTCATTCCGATTATGATGATGACAAAGAAAATTTGCAGCAATAAGAATTTTGTTTTTTTGATTTTCATATCACAAATGTATAGGGCGAGAAAGAAATAGAAATACAAAAAAGGGTATCTAAAAATACAGATACCCTTTTTAAAGCCTTTAAAAATGCGGATTGTTTAAAAAACCGTCGAAGATTTATAAAATTTGTCGGCGTATTGTGATGGAGTTTCGCCGTACTTTTTCTGAAAGCATTTGCTAAAGTATTTCGGATTATTGAAACCGACTTTATAACTGATTTCAGAAACGGTTAATTTATTTTGTTCTAATAATTGAGCCGCACGTTTTAATCTGATTTCATGAATAAATTCATTTGGCGTGCAATTCGTCCAAGCTTTGATTTTTAAAAATAACATCGTACGGCTGACACCTAATTCGGAACAGAAAAACGGAATATCAAATTGTTCGTTTGAAATGTTTTCTTCCACAATTTTAAATGCTTTTTTCAACAATTCTTCATCCAAAGAAGAAACCGTGATTTCAGACGGAATAAAACTGTCTTCGCTTGAAAACTTGATTCTCAAACGTTCAGTCGTGTTCAAAAGGTTTTTTACGCGAAGTCTGAATTCCATTAAATTGAATGGTTTACTGATATAATCGTCGGCACCGCTTTCTAATCCTTCAAATTTGTAAACCAATGAAGATCTCGAAGTCAGCAAAATAACTGGAATATGACTCGTTTTGATATTTTCTTTGATTTTCGAACAAAGCTCAGTTCCAACCATTTCTGGCATGATAACATCACTGATAATCAAATTCGGAACAAATTTTAAAGCTTTTTCCAAAGCTATTTTACCATTTTCGGCTTCAATAATGTTGTAGTCTTTTTTAAGAAGGTTTTTCATGAACTTTCTCAAGACTTTATGATCTTCAACAAGTAGAATCGTTTGTTTTTCTTCGTTTACAATTAAATCTTCGATGTCATCATTTTCAACAATTTCCGAAGTTTCCAATTGTGCAGAGTATTGTTCAATATCATCACTGATTTTAAAGTCTGAAATAATTTCACTGTCCAGAAGATGTTCGCATCCAAGCGGTAAAGTCACTTTAAAAATAACGCCACCAGTAGTTTTGTTGGTAACATCGATTTTTCCTTTATGCAATTCGACAATATTTTTTACAATCGAAAGTCCGATTCCAGTGCCTTTATTGTAGTTTTTCTGAACCTGATTGTGCATCGGAATTTCAAAAAACAAATCAAAAATCTTATCAATATGTTCTTCAGAAATTCCAACTCCAGAATCTTCAACGGCAATAAACAGATTTTGTTGATCGTGATTGATTTTGACTTTAATAGAACCGCCTTTTGGAGTGTATCTAAAAGCATTAGAAATTAAATTATAGAAAACACGCTCCAATTTATATCGATCAAAATAAACAAGAATTTCTTCGTTTTCAGTTTCAAACGAATAATCATAACCGCCGTCTTTGGCATATTCGATAAACGATAAAAAGATTTCTTTGGTGAATTTGATAATGTTCCCGTTTGCAGATTCTAATGAAACTTGATGATTTTCCAGTTTTCTAAAATCCATTAAACGATTAATCAAGCTCAACAAATGATTCGCGCTTCCTTCAATAACCAAAAGCTTTTTATACATTTCGTTGGTTCCGTTATAATCGGCCAAAATTTGCTGTAAAGGACCTAAAATCAAAGTTAAAGGCGTTCTGAATTCGTGCGAAATATTTGTAAAGAAATCTAATTTCAGTTTATTGTTTTCTTCAATTCGCTGTGTTTCTAGATATTCTAGTTCAAGTTTTTGTTTTAATCTGGCTTTCGATTTCATAATCCAAATCAAACCATATAAACCTAAACCAATTATAATTCCGTACAACATAAATGCCCAAATACTGCGCCATGGAGCTGGATTTACAACAACGGTTAAAGTTGTCGGAGTCTGATTCCAAACGCCATCATTATTGGCTCCACGAACTTCAAAAGTATACGTTCCTGCATTTTGAATAGCAAAATTAGCTTCGCTGTTTTTTGTCGTTGTCCAGTTATTTTCCAAACCAACCAAACGGTAACTGTATTGGTTATTTTTAGATCGAATGTAATTCGGAATAGCAAAACTGATCGAGAAATTTGCTTTATCATAATCCAAAGTAATGTTTGGTGTAAAACCGATACTTTGGTCTAAAATTCCATCTTTGTCATGCGCGTTTACCGTTTCGTTTTTAATTTTCAGATCGGTAATTAAAACTTGTGGAGCATAATTATTTAAAGAGATTTTTGTGGCATCGAAAAAGGTTGCGCCAGACGGACTTCCGAAATAAAACTCATTGGATCCTAATTTTAAAGCCGAATTATCATTGAATTCATTACTCGCCAAACCATCTTTCTGATCGTAAATTACAATTGATTTTTTAATCGTATTGTATTTTATAATTCCTTGATTGGTACTGATCCATAAGTTCTTATCATCGTCTTCTAAAATCGAATGGATAGAAGTAATAACCGTATTTCCAATTCTAAGATTGATTTTAGAGAATTTTTTTCCATCAAAAACATAAAGTCCTTTCGCTTTTGTACCAACCCAGATTTTATTTTGAGAATCTTCAAATAAAGTCAAAATATCATCGCCCGACAAAGCCGAATGATCGTAAAAGAAATGTTGTATTTGATAGTTCTTCGGATTAAAATTTCGAAGAGAAATACGATTCAAACCATTTTGTGTTCCCAACCAAATCGAATTCTGCTTGTCAATCAAAATACTGCGAACCATATTATTGGTTAGAAAAGCAGGTTTAGAAATATCATTTCCAATAATTTGAAAAGTTTTGTCTGAAGTATTATAACGAATTAAACCTTTACCAAAAGTTCCAATCCATAAGATTTTATTTTCCGCTTTAAGCGAATAAACACCACTTTCCTTCAATAATTCGATTAAATCTGGTACAATTCTGTTGTCTTCAATTCGTTTAGAAATAGTGTTGTAAGCCGATAATCCTTTAGAAAAAGTTCCAATCCATAAAATATGATCGTCTGCGAGACACATCGCTTTAATGTCATTTTTATTCGATTGCCCAGTTTTGCTGTTAATGTAACTTACGGCATCGGTATTTTTATTGTAAATCGTAATTCCGCCGCCTTCAGTTCCAAAATAAATGTTCTCATTTTTATCTGAAATAATAGAACTCACGACATCAAAGCTCATCGGAATCTTTTTCGAATTCTGATTGTAATTAGAGAAATTTACATTTGAAACATCCCAAAGATTCACGCCTTTGTAATAACAGCCAATCCAAATCGAACCTTTTTTATCCATAAAAACCGATTTTACCTTATCGATTCCGTTGCTGTTATTCGTGTTATTGATTTTCTGCAGACTTTTATCTTGACCTAAAATGTAAATTCCGTCGTACGCTCCAATCCATAAAGAACCTTGATTGTCAATTAGTAAAGAACGAATGTCGGTATTAATTTCTCGATATTTTTCAGCTGGTAAAAACGAAACAAAAGCTTTTTCTTTCTGATCGAATTTTAAAAGTCCTTTATTCTTTGTTCCGACCCATAAATTACCGTCTTTATCTTCAATAACCGATTGTACGTTTAATAAATCGGTTGTATTTAAAGGATAATTTTTGAAAGTTAATTTGCCATTTTTTCGACTTGTTAATTGACATAAACCTTTCGTAGTTCCAATCCAGATTTCGCCTTTTTTAGTTTTTAAAATGCTCAGAATGTTATTGCTAGGAAGGGTAGAAGCATCATCATCTGAATGGAAAACCGAAGTAAACAATCCCGATTTTTTATTGTAAATCGCTAATCCTTTTGAAGTTCCAAACCACATTTCTCCACCAATTTCTTTCATGCTCCAAACAGCATTATTACTAATTGTGTGATTGGCTTTGGTATGAAGATATCTTGTAAAACGATTTGAAACGGGATCATAGCAGTTGAGTCCATTGTAAGTTCCAACCCAGATTTTTCCAGAATTGTCTTCTTCAATCGCTAAAATATCATTGTTACTGATGGAATATTTATCAGAAGTATCATTTCTGAAAATCGTAAATCGGCTTCCATCATATTTATTTAAACCATCGCGGGTTCCAAACCACATTTGTCCAAATTTATCCTGATGAATCGCAATAACAGAACTCTGCGAAAGCCCGTCGGTAGTAGAGAAATTTTTAAGACGGTATTTATTTTGGGAGAATAAGTTCCCAGAAATAAAAAGTAAAACTAGAAAGACGCTCGTGTATTTCATAGTGTGTTTTTTTAGGTTCAAAGTTGCAGAGTTTTGCTTATTATTTTAGTCTCGCAAAGGCGCTAAGACGCAAAGTTTTATATGTTCATTTGACTAATTAAGTACTGTTTGTCATTTCGACGAAGGAGAAATCTCCGCAAGTAACTCCGCTACAATAAGCCAATCTTTGTCGAGCTTCTTGCGGAGATTTCTCCTTTGTCGAAATGACAAAAATGAGAAAAAACGTTGTGTCTTAGCTCCCGATAACTATCGGGATTGCGAGATTATTTCAATCGCTTTTTCAGCTGATAATCATACAGAGACGGAATCTTTTCAATTGGCATATTCAAAAATTCAACATAAGGATCAATATCGTATTTGATTTCAAATTTCGTATTTCCATGAACACCAATAATTCTGGCTAAAGCGCCGTCTTTCATTCCATACAATAAAACGGGTTTTGATGTATCTGGATTTTCAACTTGAACATTCAAATTCCAAAATGTACTGAAAGGTCCGTGAGAAGGTTTCCAGTAATCCGCACCGCCGCCGCCAAATAAGGCGTAACTATTGTTTTTATCTGCTTTTAAGTGAACCGTAATATTATCAAATAAGTTTTGGTGATTCGCTCCCGAATGTTGGTCTAAAACAGGATCTGTAAAAATTTCGCAGTTTTGATACACGTTTTTAGTCGCAAAAGTGTTGAAACTTAACGGATGAACTGCCGAGTTATAGATTTTCAGATTCTTAACCAAAATATTATGAACGCCACCTAAAGTTACGGTATAATGTGCTAAGTGCGGACCGTCAGTCGTAATATCTTGAATGGTAACGTTAGCAACTTCTTCGGCTAAAATTCCGCTATCAGCATTAGTGATTTTTACATCTTTAACCCAGCTATTGAAAAGACGTGTTAAGAAAATCCCGTTATTTCCGGGTTCAACGTGATGCGCCACTCTTGGAATATCAGGAAAAGTAAAACGAAGATGTTCAATTCCGACTTCATTTAAATGTTTCCATTCTACCAATTGCGCCTGATAACTCGGTTTTATCGAAATAGTCAAAGGTGTTTTTAAAGTGATTTTAGAACCAGAAATTTTAGTGATTTCAACCTGCTGTCTCACAATCGGAAGTTTTGGAAATTTCCAATGATGCGAACCTGGTTTTACTTTAGCTCCTTGATATAAATCTTTGATGATTTCGCCGTTTTCGCCATCTTTATTAAACAATTGCAATTCGACAACATCGCCAACTTTCAAGCCTTTTAGATCAGAAACCGTGATAACATGTTCACCCATTTTCCCCGAACTCACTCTCGCCAACGGATTCGATTCTGGTTCGTATTTATCGAGATACGATTTTACTCGTTCGCCAGGAACTTGTGTCCAAATAAAACCGCCAGACCATGCATATTGCGAAAAAGGAAGATCGATGTTGTTTTCGGGTTCGCGTTGTCTTTTGTCGAAAGTGGTTAAATATTCTCGAAGTTCAGCCAAAACTTCAGAATCTTTAAGATACATCATTGGTCTTGGACAATAAATTTCGGTTCCGTTTTCGGCAGAGCCAGCGCCTCGAAGCACAAAATTACTTCTTTCGATATACAAAATATCGCTTAAAATAATTCGTCCAGCAGGCAATTGCAGAATTATATTTCCTTCAACGGTATTTGCTGCTTTAAAAGCTTTTAAAAGTGCTTTTGAATCGTCTAGATTATCATTGGCTTTTACTCCAAAATCAACCGCATTGATGACTTTTCCATTAGCTTGAGGAATTTGACTTTCGCCGAAATGATAACCTGCGTAACTAAAATCTGGAAGATAATCGGTTTTTGAAGTAATAATTTTAGGTAATTCTTGCGCCATTAAGGTATTCATGAAAAGACCGCAGGATATAAGAATGGTTTGGCGAATCATGGTTTGTGGTTTTTGTGGTTAGTTAGTTTTTTTTACCGCAAAGGCGCAAAGCACGCAAAGTTTAAATTTCCTTGCGTTCTTTGCGCCTTTGCGGTTAATTTTTAAACGGATCGTTTGATTCCAAGCTCAAGTCCGCGCAGTTCTGCAAGACCTCTTAAACGGCCAATAGCAGAATAACCCGGATTTGTTTTTTTCTTCAAATCATCCAACATTTGGTGTCCATGATCCGGACGCATTGGTAATTGGCTGTTGTTTCTTTTTTCCACTTCCAAAATTGCTTTTACAACTTCATACATATCAACATCTCCTTCAAGATGGTTTGCTTCGTAGAAACTTCCTTCTTCGTCGCGTTGCGTACTTCTTAAGTGAATAAAATTCATTTTATCGCCATGACGTCTTACAATTCCTGGTAAATCATTATCGGCGCGAACACCGTAAGAACCTGTACACATGGTAAATCCGTTTGATGGAGAAGGAGCAGCGTTCATTAATTCGATCAAATCCTCTTCTGTACTTACTACTCTAGGCAAACCTAAAATCGGATAAGGAGGATCATCAGGATGAATCGCCATCAAAACACCTTTACTTTCAGCAACTGGAATAATTTCTTTCAAAAAATGAAAAAGATTATTCTTTAAAGCTTGTCTGTCAATATGATTGTAAGCGCTCAATGTTACCAAGAAATCTTCAACAGAATAAGCTTCTTCAGCACCCGGAAGTCCAGCCAAAATGTTTTGCTGTAATTTTACTTTATCTTCGGCAGACATGGCTTCAAAATAGCTTTTTGCTTTTTGTTTTTGCTCTTCCGAATACTCGTTTTCTGCACCTGGTCTTTTTAAAATATGCAATTCAAAAGCAGCGAAAGCATTGATATCAAAACGTAAAGCTTTTGAACCATCTTCAACTGTGTATGATAAATCAGTTCGTGACCAATCTAAAACAGGCATGAAATTATAGCAAACACATTTAATGCCGCATAAAGCTAAATTTCTAATGCTTTCTTTATAGTTTTCAATGTATTCTAAATAATTCCCAGTCTGTTTTTTAATGTCTTCGTGAACCGGAATACTTTCTACAACCGACCAAGTCAAACCAGAAGCACCTTTTTTAGGATCTCCGTCTTCGTGTTCGATTTCAACTTTTCTCTTAATGATTTCATCAATGCTCCAAACTTGTCCATTTGGAATATGGTGTAAAGCCGTTACAATTCCGGTTGCGCCAGTTTGTTTAATATCTTGTAAAGAAACAGGATCATTTGGTCCGAACCATCTTAATGTTTGTTCCATTTTTGTGTAATTATTTTAATGTTTTAAATACTTGTAGCAGCGAAACCACCATCTACTTTTAATGTTATTCCCGTTACGAATTTTGACATATCGCTGCATAAGAATAAAAGCGCACCGTCAATATCTTCTGGCGAACCAAATCTTCCCATTGGCGTATGATCGATGATTTTTTCTCCTCTTGGCGTTAGTTTTCCTTCTGGAGTCAGTAACAAAGCACGGTTTTGTTCTCCAATGAAAAATCCTGGAGAAATGGCATTTACACGAATTCCTTCTCCGTATTTTTGAGCCAATTCAACCGCCATCCATTGTGTAAAATTATCAATTGCCGCTTTTGAAGCTGAATAACCAACCACTCTCGTTAAAGGTCTTTGTGCCGATGCGGAAGAAATGTTGATGATATTTCCTGATTTCTGCTTCGCAAAAAGTTCAGAAAAAACCTGAGTTGGAAGCATCGTTCCGATAATATTCAAGTCAATCACTTTTTGCAAATCATCGCTTTTCATATCATAAATTGCCTGATCTGGCTGAATCGTTGCGCCTGGCATATTTCCGCCTGCAGCATTAATTAAAATATCAAGACGACCGTATTTTTCAACGATAGAATCTTTAATTTTTTCTAACTCTTCTTTAACCAAAACATTTGCCTGAACAGCAAAACCTTTTCCGCCGTTTGCTTCAATAGCTTTTACAGTGCTTTCTGCTTTCTCAAGTGACTGAGAAACGATTCCGACAATAACGCCCTGTTTCGCCAATACATTTGCAAAATTGCTTCCTAAAACTCCAGCACCTCCTGTAATCAGTGCAATCTTACCTTTTAGATTGAATATTGAATCCATTATTTTTTTAATTTTAAATTTTTAACCTCTAATCGCTTCAATCAAATCCAAAACCCTTTTGGTTTCTTTTTCGATTGTATCGTAAGCGCCATATTCCATTACTTCTTTACTAATTAATTTGCTTCCCATTCCAACAGCAGAAACACCTGCATTAAACCAAGTTTCTATGCTTTGGCGTGTTGTATCGACACCGCCAGTTGGCATGAAAATTAAGTTTGGAAAAACATCTCTTATGCCACTCATAAAATCTGGCCCTAAGATATTTCCAGGGAAAAGTTTAATGAATTTTACTCCAGCATTTTCAGCTGCAATAATTTCAGTCGGAGTCATACAACCCGGAGCGTACAGCACTTCTTTAGAAATTAAAAATGAAGCTACTTCGGGAACAAAACCAGGACTGATAAAAAAGTCGGCTCCAGCTAAATAATAGGTTTCTGCTTGCGCTAAATTTTTTATGGTTCCAATACCTAAAAGCATTCCCGGCATTTCAGCATTTTGTACTTCAATCATTTTTTTGAAATTAGAAAGTGCTTCTGGGCCACGGCTTGTATACTCAACTGCTCTAATTCCAACATTATATAATGTTTTTAAAATAGCAATACTTTTGCTTTCATCGGCATTGAAATACAACGGAAGCATTCCTTGTTTTACAATAACATCAATAGAATTCTGAATGCTGCTCATAACTTATTTTTTTACTTTGATGACAATTTTTTTCAGTGTTCCTTCGCCAATCATTGCAGTATGAACATCTTCTGGAAATAAGATTGCAAATTGTTTTTCTTGCATTTCAAAAAACGTATCTGGTGCATCATGGAAAAATCGAACGTCTCTTTCATCACTGTAATCGCCATTTGGATTCACACATTTTTCTCTCGGTTTCCACGCAAAAGTCTCAGGCCCTTTAATCGAAATCTGAATATCGATGTTTTTATCATGACATTCGAATCCTTTTACAGCTTCTTCTTTTGTGTTTCCTTGCCCTACAATTACAATTAATTTTAATCCTTCACCAATTTCGTAAGCGCCTTCTTCAAGATTGGCAATGTCATTTTGGTTTACATAATCAAAAGCTTTCTTGAAATTTGGATGTAAACCATAGTATTTCGGAGCGTTATGTAATGAATCTAGTATCATTTTAGTTCGTTTTATTTTTGTTTCTTGATGTTATGTGTATATTTGCGTGTGCGTACACGGTATTTTACAAATGTATGGAAAATGTGATGTAAAACAACTTATTTTTGATAAAATAAATTAATTTTACCCAACTGCTTTTATTTTTTTAACTTAAAAAGAATCAATATCATAACTATAAAAAAAATTGCCGAATTAGCCAATGTTTCTGCCGGAACTGTCGACAGGATTATACACAAACGCGGACAAGTGGCGCAAGAGACCGTTGATAAGGTCAATGCGATAATTGAAGAGTTTGGGTATACCCGAAACATTTTGGCAAGTAATCTGGCTTTGAATAAAAAGTTTCACTTTGCTGTTTTTCTCCCAAAATCGGAAACTTTGGAATATTGGAAAAGTCAGGTTGAAGGAATTGAAAAAGCAGCTTTGGAATTCAGCAAATTCGGAATTGTTTTAGATTATTTTTTCTACGATTATAATCTGGCATCGTTTAAAGAATCTGCACAAAAAGTATTGGAATTTGATTGCGACGGACTTTTATTTGCGCCAATTTTCTATGAAGATTCTGTTCAGTTTTTAAAGGAATATGAAAAGAAGAACACTCCGATTGTGATGATCGATTCGAATATTTCGGAAGAAAACGAACATGCTTACGTCGGGCAAGATGCTTTTCAAAGCGGCTATTTGGCTGGAAGATTAATTAGTTTTGCGGTAAAAAATGAGCGTCAAGTTTTAATTTTTAAAATTACAAGAGAGATCGAAAGTACGTCTGTGTATCAACAACGTATAAAAGGTTTTTACTCATATTTTGAAGATCATAATGAATTGACCAATTTCAAATTTTCCGAGTTTTCCTTAAAAGATTCGGGAATCGATCAGCTGAATTTGGAAATGTTTTCTGGTGTAAACAGTGTTTTCGTACCGAATTCAAGAGCTTATATTGTCGCTGAGTTTTTAGAAAAAAACAATATAAAAGGCGTTCGAATTATTGGTTTTGATTTATTGAAAGAAAACATAGAATACTTAAATAAAGGTGTAATTGATTTCTTAATCAACCAAAGGCCAGAAGATCAGGGGTATATGGGAATTAATTATTTGTATAAAAAACTGGTTCTTCAAGAAGAAACGGAACGAACGCATTATATTCCGTTGGAGATTATTCTGAAGGAGAATTATTTTCCTGTTAAGCGATAGTTTTTTTATAAGGCGATATTTTTGCCACAAAGGCGCTAAGGCACAAAGTTTTTTTAAGCCACAGATTAAATGATTTATTTCACGCAGATTTTAAAAGATTTAAGCAGATTTGTTTTAAATAAAAATCTGAATTAAATCTGCTTAAATCTTTTAAAATCTGCGTGAAACAAAAAAATCTTCGTGTCTTAGTGCCTTAGCGGCAAAAAAAGCTATTTCTTAACCTTCACAATCAAAGGATTATTAATCTTCTCCGAAAAAGCACTCAAATATTTTTCCCAGTCTTGTTTAGTTTGAAACGGACTTCCTTTTTTCCATCCAAAACCAACGTAATAAACAGCTTTGTTGTTCTTAACCGAAATGTTTCCGTATAAATTGCTCAAATCTTTTTCATCTGTAACATGATGATCAAAACTGATTAAATTGCCTTTTGGAACAACCAAACCTGTTCCAATTTCTGAATCGTCGATTGGCTCCCAATAACTTAGCCAGCCTTCTTTTAAATTAGTCCCAATTGTTCCTTTTTTATCATGAAGCGTTAAACCTGCAGAAATAGTTTTTGCGCCAGAAATATTAATTTCAAAACGAGAAAGCTGACTTCCATAATCCAAACTGATTAATTTCGATTCGGTTATTTTATTTCCTTTTGCATCCCAATCGGCATAAGTTAAAATAAAACTCGTTCTAATTGGGCCAGTTGTAATGGTTTTCCAGCTGATGAAATTCTTCGAAAAATAATATTTTCCGTCAACGTTTACTGCAATTCCGCCCACGCCGCGACTGTCGCCCACGTGAAAATTATCTAAACCTTCGCCTGTATCTTTATGATAAGTTCCAGTTCCGTTTGTGGCTTTTTCGTACCATTTATTAATGATCGGATAATCGACTCTTTTTAGCCATGCATCAATTCCACTAGTTAATGTTCCGCCTGCGACATTGTCTTCAACCATTTTTTGCGCGACTGGGCCGTAAGTTCTAAAAGCGACTTTATTGTTTTCCCAAGCATAATCGTCTGTACGCTCTGGAACAAAACGAGAATAACAATTCGCAATTTTTGAAGCTGTTGGATTGGTTCCGACTAAAACTTCAAAATCCTGTTTGGATGAAGCTTTAATTTTAGGTTGGAATAAAAGCAAATCTGCATTTCCGTCGCCATCGTTATCTACAGTTTGTGTTTCTAAAAATATATTTCCATTTTTTATTGCAAAATCTTCTAGTTTAGCATTAGCCGCTAATCCAAGAGATTTTTTGGTTAATTCGATCGTTTCAAACTCGCGATCCACTTTTAAATTATTGGTAACCGTAATGATTTTATTCTGAGAAAAAGCCGTGAAATTAGCTGTCAGAATGATTATGATAAAAAGATGTTTTTTCAAAATTCTTTGGTTTTAATATTTTAAAAAATAGGTTTGATAGGAATATAAAAGTACAAATCAAAACGGAATTGAAAATACAGAATAGGTATAATTCTGTACAGAATGCTGAAAATGAGAAAGTAAAGTTTGAATTAGAATAGATTATTTTTCCGTAATTTACATTGCTTTGTTTTTTGGACAAAACGTAATTAAATGAAAATCAGTAAAAATGGTTAAATGTATAATTTTCGATTGTGACGGAGTTTTAGTCGACACAGAAAAAATCGGTAACGGAATTTTGCTTGCAATGGCGCAAGAACACGGATTCGAAATGGAACTCGAAGACGCTTATCGTCATTTTAACGGACGAAATTTAAAAGATTGTTTCCTTCATATTGAAGAAGCAATCGATCAAAAATTGCCGGACAATTTTGAAAATGAATATCGCGAAAAGAGTTTTGAAGCTTTTAAAACTCAAGTAAAACCAATGAAAGGTGTTGTTGATTTTATCGAAAAATTGACAATTCCGTATTGCGTGGCGTCAAGCGGGCCTGTGGAGAAAATTCGTTTGAATCTTGAAGTTGCGGGATTATTGGATAAATTCGAAAATAAAATATTTAGTTCCTACCAAATTGGAAGTTGGAAACCAGAACCAGGAATATTTTTGCACGCTGCTAAAGAAATGGGTTTTGAAGTAAAAGATTGTATTGTTTTAGAAGACAGTAAAGCGGGAGTAAAATCCGGGATTAGTGGCGGATTTAAAGTGTACGGTTTTGCAAATGGTTTCAATAATGAAGATCTGGAAGAAGAAGGAGCAGAGCTTTTTAGTTCTTATGAAGAGTTAAGTGAAAAACTTGGGTTTTAAGTTTTGGTTTCAGGTTTTTTGAGGTTTCAGGTTTCAGGTTTGTTGTGGTGGGCTTCGACTCCGCTCAGCCTGACAGAAGAATAAGTTTTTAAATTGTCTGCCTGAGCGAAGTCGAAGGCTTTCCGTTTTTAATTCTCAGTCAACTTTGACAAAGTTTATCATTGGAATTTAAAAATTTCACATTATCATATTCTCTTGTTTGAATGTAACTTGTTGCATTAAAATTAATTTTCTTATATTTGAGTTTGTACATTCGTTTTTTTAGTGAGCTTTTTATGATGAATTTGTAATGGTTTATTAGGAAAACGTTTGGATTTTCTTAGAAAATAGCTTTTCCCAAAGAGTTATTTTTTAAGCTTGTGATTTCCCAAGATCACAAAAACTAACCTACAGACACAAATTGAATGATGAAATTTAAAATTAGAATTTTACTTCTATCGCTTTTATTTTCTCCAATTATCAATTCCCAAATCAAAAAGATTGGAGTTCCTTTTATAGCCAATTATAATCCGAAAGCTTATAAAGCAGCATCTGAAAATTGGGATGTTTTGCAAGACTCAAAAGGCATGATGTTTTTTGCCAATCATTTTGGAATCATGCAGTTTGACGGCGTTCGCTGGGCAATTGTGACACAGCCAGAAAATAGAAGCATGGTTCGTTCAATGACAATCGACAAAAACGATAAAATGTACATTGGTGCTCAAGGCGATTTTGGATTTGTGATTCAATTTCCGAATGGGCAATATAAATATACTTCTTTGGTGAAATTGCTTCCTAAATCGGCTCGAAATTTTGGAGATGTTTTGCATACCGTCATTCGAAATAACGAAGTGATTTTTTTCTCTTACGAAAGGATTTTTATTTATAAAAATAATTCAATCAAGGTAATAGATGCCAAAACTACTTTTGATGATTTATTCGAAGTTGGAAAAGATATCTATGTTTCCGACAATGAAAAAGGATTATTAAAGCTGAAAGATGATAAATTAATCCCAGTAGAAAATGGTCAGAAGTTTGTTGGATTACAGGTGAGAAAGATTTTTCAAACCCAAAATGGACTTTTACTTTTAACTCAAAAGAATGGTCTTTTTACTTTTAGTGAAAATCAAATAAAGCCTTTTGTAACAGAAGTAGATCATTTGCTGAAACAAAATCAGATTTCGGCTGGAATTGAACTTTCTGATGGTTATTTCGGAATTGGAACACGTCAATCGGGGTTGATAGTTATAGATAGTGCGGGACATTTGATTCAGCATATTGATAAACAAATGGGACTTCAGAATGAATATGTGACCAATTTTAAGATCGATAAAGAAGGCAATTTGTGGGTAACGCTTAAAGGCGGAATTTCTCTGATTCAGATTTCGTCTCCATTATCCAAAATTATTGATGGCACTAATTCTGAAACCAAAATTTATTGCAGTCAGATTTATCAAAATAAATTGTATATCGGCACCGACAACGGCGTGTTTTGGCTGGATTGGGAAGCGTATAAAAGTGGAAAAAGAGAAAATGTAACTTTTCAGCACGTTTCTGGAATGTCTGAAAATGTTTGGAATGTGGGCGTTTTCGGCGATTCGTTATTGGCTTTTGAAAAAAACGGAATATTCGAAATCAATGGAAATTCCGCGAAAGCGTTGGCTAAAATAGACGGCGCTTGGCAGGGGATTCTAATTCCGAATCACCCTGATTTATTGCTTGTTGGCGGTTATACGGGATTGTATTTATTGAAAAAAATAAACGATTCCTGGGTTTTTCAGCATCGAATAAAAGGTTTTGAAGAAAGCAGCAGAATCATGGAAACCGATAATCAAGGAAATATTTGGATTGCTCACGGATACAAAGGAATTTACAAACTTAAATTCAATGCAACGTTTGATTCTGTCATTGATATTCAGTTTTATAATGATAAAAATGGTTTTCCGTCGAGTTTGTTTTTGAATACATTTAAAGTGGATAATCAGATTTTATTTGGAACAACAAAAGGCGTTTACAGACAAGATGTTTCTTCAAAAAAAATGATTCCAGATCCTGTTTTCAAGAAATATCTCGGATTGGAAAATCATATTAGATTGTTAAAACCAGACAATCACGATAATATTTGGTACGTTTCTGGCGAAAATACTGGAAAAATGAACAAACAGAAAAACGGAAGTTTTAAGGTTGAAGAACTTCCTTTTCGAAAACTTCGTTATTTATATGTTCCTGGTTTCGAGAATATTCAAACCACACAAAGTGGAGATGTTTTCTTCGGAACACAAGAAGGATTAATTCATTACAGCGCGATTAAAAACAAGAAATATCAAACGAAATATAAAGCAGTTATTTCAGAAGTAAAATGTATTTTTCCTAAAGACAGTTTGTTGTTTTCTAGTAGATATGACGTTCTTTCGAATAAAACAGGATCGGTAAATGATGAGTTTTCGGCTGTTTTGCCACATTCTAATAATGCGCTTCATTTTTCTTTTGCATCGCTTTGTTTTGATGATGCCGATGCTACAAAATACGAATATTGGCTGGAAGGTTTTGAACCGACTTGGTCCGATTATAGTCTTCAGACAGAGAAAGAATACACGAACTTACCTGAAAACGAATATGTTTTTCACGTAAGAGCAAAAAACATGTACGATGTGGTGAGTGAAGAAGCGGTTTTTCGATTTGAGGTTTTAGCGCCTTGGTATCGCACGACTTGGGCTTATATTTTGTATTTGTTGCTTTTTGGAGTTTTAATTTATACGATTATTAAATATCAAAAAGGAGTTGCAGAACGTGATCGCGAGCAGTTAATTCTGAATCAGGAGAAAGAATTGCTTCGAAATCGAGCGGAATTAAACGAACAGAAATTGGCTTTAGAAAAAGAAAATATGGCGATTGTTCGAGAAAATCTTCAAACCACAATCAATCTTAAAAATGCAAAAGTGGCTTCAAATACCGTCAATCTTATTCATTTGAATGAAATTTTGCTTTCAATAAAAGAATTAATCGGTCAGATTGATAAGAAAAACGATCCGAATGTAAACTTTAGTCTTCTGACGAAAATCAATAAATTAATCGATCACGAATTGCAGGGTGACAAGCATTGGAACGAATTTGAAGAAATTTTCAATCAATTGCATGATAATTTTATGCAGCGATTAAAATCGAGTTATCCAGAATTGACTCCACGCGATATGCGATTGTGTGCGTATCTGCGAATGAACTTCAATACAAAAGAAATTGCACCGCTTTTAGGAATTTCTGTTCGAGGTGTTGAAGACACGCGATACCGTATTCGCAAAAAACTGCAGCTTCCGTCAGATGTAAACATTACCGAATTTATTCTCAATTTCTAATTTTTA
>NZ_JBHNPP010000041.1:0-34007 GCF_042436695.1 Flavobacterium sp. HJSW_4 | reverse complement strand
TAAGAGCGTTTTTCGCTGTTGCGGGTGCAAAAGTAGAACCTTTTTCCGCTTTTCCAACACTTTCCACGCCCTTTTTTCATTCTTTTTCAAAACTATTTCTTAACTCACTGGCAACGTCCCCTTTACATTTTCATGTTTTTTCGGTTTGCGTAAGGTTTTTCTTCAAGACGGTATGCTTTTGCTGTTTTTCGGGGGCTTCATATCTCCTTTTCTATTGGATTTTTAGCCTTTGATCCCGTTTTTTGATGATTTCTTATCCTTGCCAAAGCTTAGTTTTACCGAAAATCCTCTTCCGAAGACCGATCCCCTAGCCCCGATAGAAGCGGAAATCCTTTTTGGGCCGGGGTTCGGCCCGAAAAGATTGGAGCGCATAGCGGGAAACAGCTCCTAATTCAAAAATTATAATTATTCAAATTACAAATTCCAAAAACTAGAAGGGCTTCGCTCCGCTCTGCCAGACAAATTACACTTATATAATATGTATGTAAAAACAAACCCGACAGCTTTTGGAAAACTGTCGCTATTATTATATTATAGAGTAAAAAAAACTATACTTATATATAATAGAGTAAACTTGTACATATATATTGTATGTATTTTTGTAATCATGTATATTTGCATTCACAAAATTATAAACAATGATCAAGATTACTTTACCCGATGGGTCAATTAGAGAGTTCGCTTCGGGCGTAACTCCAATGGAGGTCGCTAAAAACATTAGCGAAGGTTTTGCTAGAAACGTGATTTCAGCATCTTTTAATGGTACAACTATTGAAACCGAAACTCCATTGACGACCGACGGTAATCTTATATTATATACTTGGAATGATGCTGAAGGTAAAAAAGCTTTCTGGCACTCAACTTCGCACGTAATGGCACAAGCTCTTGAGGAATTGTATCCTGGAATTAAATTGACTCTTGGACCTGCAATTGCTAATGGTTTCTATTATGATGTAGATTTTGAAGATCAGAAAATTTCTGAAGCTGATTTTAAAAAGATTGAAGATCGTATTCTTGAGATCTCAAGAGGAAAGTATGATTTCAAAATGCGCCCTGTAACTAAAGCTGAAGCTTTAGAAATGTATAAAGACAATGTTTACAAGACTGAATTGATTTCAAATCTTGAAGACGGAACTATTACTTTTTGCGATCACGCTACTTTTACTGATTTATGCCGCGGTGGACATATTCCGAATACTGGAATTATCAAAGCTGTAAAAATCATGAGTGTTGCTGGTGCTTACTGGAGAGGTGACGAGAAAAACAAACAGTTGACTCGCGTTTACGGAACTTCTTTCCCTAAACAAAAAGATTTGACTGAGTACCTTGAACTTCTTGAAGAAGCAAAACGTCGTGATCACCGTAAATTAGGAAAAGAACTTGAATTGTTCGCTTTCTCTCAAAAAGTAGGTCAAGGTTTACCATTGTGGTTACCTAAAGGAGCTGCGCTTAGAGAGCGTTTAGAGCAATTTTTGAAAAGAGCTCAAAAGAAAGCTGGTTACGAGCAAGTTGTTTCTCCTCATATTGGTCAGAAAGAATTATATGTTACTTCTGGTCACTATGCTAAATATGGTGCAGATAGTTTTCAGCCAATTCATACTCCAGCAGAAGGTGAAGAGTTTTTATTGAAACCAATGAACTGTCCTCACCACTGTGAGATTTACAACGTTAGACCTTGGTCATACAAAGATTTACCAAAGCGTTATGCTGAATTTGGTACTGTTTATAGATATGAGCAATCTGGAGAATTACACGGTTTGACTCGTGTTAGAGGATTTACTCAGGATGACGCGCACATTTTCTGTACTCCAGAACAATTGGATGAGGAATTCAAAAAAGTAATTGACCTTGTATTATATGTATTCGGTTCTTTAGGTTTTGAAAACTTTACAGCTCAAATTTCATTGAGAGATCAGGAAAACAGAGAAAAGTATATTGGTACTGATGAAAACTGGGAGAAAGCTGAAAACGCTATTATCAACGCAGCAAGAGACAAAGGTCTTAATACTGTTGTAGAATATGGTGAAGCAGCATTCTATGGTCCGAAACTGGATTTCATGGTTAAAGATGCTTTGGGAAGACAATGGCAATTAGGAACAATTCAGGTAGATTACAACTTACCAGAGCGTTTTGATTTAACTTACAAAGGTGCTGATAATGAATTACATCGACCAGTTATGATTCACAGAGCTCCTTTTGGATCTATGGAACGTTTTATAGCAATTTTACTTGAGCATACGGCAGGAAATTTCCCACTTTGGCTTATGCCTGAGCAGGCTATTATCTTGTCTTTGAGCGAGAAATACGAAAATTATGCTAAAAAAGTTTTAGATTTGCTAGAAAATCACGAAATTCGCGCCCTAATTGACAACCGAAACGAAACTATCGGTAAGAAAATTAGAGATGCAGAAATGCAGAAAATCCCATTTATGCTTATCGTTGGTGAGGAAGAAGAGAAAAACGGTACGATTTCAATTCGTCGTCACGGACAAGAAGGAAAAGGTAATATCACAGTTTCAATCGAAGAATTTGCTGCGATTGTAGACGAAGAAATAAAAAAGACATTAAAAGTATTTACAGTTTAACTTAAATTAGAAAGTCATAGCAATAAGAAGCAACAGAGGTTTTCAACCTCGAGTAGAAAAAAAAGATGCACACAGAATAAACAATCTTATTCGTGTTCCAGAGGTACGTCTTGTAGGTGAAAATATTGAGCCTGGCGTTTTTAAAATCGCAGATGCGTTACGTTTAGCTGATCAATTTGAATTGGATCTAGTTGAAATTTCGCCAAACGCGGAACCGCCGGTTTGTAAAATTATGGACTACAAGAAATTTGTTTACGAACAAAAGAAAAGAGACAAGGCTTTAAAAGCTAAATCTTCTCAAGTTGTTGTAAAGGAAATTCGATTTGGTCCTCAAACTGATGAGCATGATTATGAATTTAAAAGAAAGAACGCCGAAAAATTCTTAAAAGAGGGAGCTAAACTAAAAGCATTCGTTTTCTTTAAAGGACGTTCTATTATTTATAAAGATCAAGGTCAGATTCTATTATTGCGTCTTGCTCAGGATTTGGAAGAACATGGTAAAGTTGAAGCTATGCCTGTTTTGGAAGGAAAGAGAATGATTATGTTCATTGCTCCTAAGAAGAAAAAATAGTCTCAATTTGCAGTTTCAGTATTCAGTTTTGAACCTGAAACTGTAAACTTGAAACAAAAATATAAGTAAGTAAGAATAAATTAAAACACTAGGAAAAATGCCTAAAATGAAAACAAAATCTAGCGCTAAGAAACGTTTTAAAGTTACTGGCTCTGGAAAAATTAAAAGAAAGCATGCTTTTAAAAGTCACATCTTGACTAAAAAATCTAAAAAACGTAAATTAGCTTTGACTCACTCAGCGCTAGTTCACCAAACAGATATGAGAAGCATTAAACAACAATTAAGAATTATCTAATAATTCTTTAGGTTAAAAAATTATTTATATAACCTTGGAGTATGGCTTTAAGTTCCTTTGATTCAATTCAGGACGCCTGCTACAAAAAAACATTAAAATTATGCCAAGATCGGTAAATTCAGTTGCTAAAAGAGCAAGAAGAAAAAAAATAATGAAGCAAGCCAAAGGTTTCTTTGGAAGACGTAAAAACGTTTGGACAGTTGCTAAGAATGCAGTAGAGAAAGCGATGAGCTACGCTTACCGCGATAGAAAACAAAACAAAAGAAATTTCCGTTCATTATGGATTCAACGTATCAACGCTGGAGCTAGATTAGAAGGAATGTCTTATTCTCAATTCATGGGGAAAGTTAAAGCTAACGGAATCGAATTGAACAGAAAAGTTCTTGCAGATTTAGCTATGAACCACCCAGAAGCTTTCAAAGCTATTCTTAATAAAGTAAAATAAAACGTTTTATAAACTCAATTTAAGATTACTTACTTATTATAAAAAAACCATTCGTTTATTCGAATGGTTTTTTGTTTTTAAAACAATCTGTTTTACCTTTAAAATCATTTTAAAACAATCATATAATGCTTAAGCCTCTTGTTGATCACATACAAAAATTCATTACTCTAGAACCTTCAGATATCGATAAATTAGAATCATGCTTAGAAATTTCGAAAGTAAAAAAGAAAGAGCATGTTTTAAAAGAAGGACAAATCTGCAATACAATGTATTTTGTTGTAAAAGGCTGTATGAGACAATACATCATCAATTCTAAAGGAACAGAACAAACACTCCAATTTGGAATAGAAAGCTGGTGGATAACTGATTATTTAAGTTACCACAATCATATTCCGTCTAGCTTTTATTTACAAGCTGTAGAAAACTCAGAAGTTATTTCTGTCGATAAAACTGTTTTAGAATCTCTACTTATTGAAATACCAAATCTGGAAAGATATTTTAGAATCGTTACTCAAAAAACTTTTGGCGCTATGCAAATGCGCATCAAATTCTTATTTACAATGTCGGCTGAAGAAAGATATCATCATTTCAATGATCATTTTCCAGAATTTGTTCAGCGCGTTCCACAATATATGATTGCCTCCTATTTAGATTTTTCTGCTGAATTTATGAGTAAAATTAGAGCTGGAAAAGTCTAATCTGTATTTCTTGAAGTAGTTCAAGTTTTTGAGAGAATACATTACTGACCTTTGTAATGAACTTTTAAAACATATAAAAATGAACTCAAGAATCGTTATCCCGCAAGTTGCCCCAGAAGCTTATCAAGCCATGTTTGGTTTAGAAAAATACATTGCTTCTACTTCCCTATCTCCAGTACATAAAGAATTCATTAAAATTAGAGCTTCTCAAATAAATGGTTGTGCTTATTGTATAAATATGCATACTGCAGACGCAAGAAAATTGGGCGTAACTGAGCAACGCATTTATCTACTGAGCGCATGGCGCGAAGCTGATTTTTATAGTGACGAAGAAAAAGCAATATTAGCTTTGACAGAAGAAATAACATTAATTAGTAATCACGTTTCTGAAGAAGTATATCAAAATGCAGCAAAATTATTTGACGAAAAATATCTTGCAGAAATCATAATGGCAATCATTACAATAAATGCTTGGAATAGAATCGGAATTGCAACTGGTATGCGTGCAGAATAATTTATAAGGATAAATTTTACAAATAAAAAACCTTTCAAAGCCCTTGTCTTCAAAGGGCTTTCTCTATTTATCTAAGAATTAGAATTAAAAAGAAGAAAAAAGCAAAATAATTAATTCATAATTTGCAGAATTATTTATTTTTGGCGCATGATGTCAAAAAGATTAAAAATACTTACCTATATAACTCCTCTTTTATTGGTTCTTTTCTCTTGCCAAGAAAAAATCAATGATGATTTAAAAGAAAAACAAAACAAGTTAGAAGTTCAAAAAAACATTCAGAAGGCTTCTGTTTTTTATAATAAGTTTAGTAATTCAGACAGTGCGTTTTTCTACTACAACAAAGCAAAATTAATTTGTGATCCTAAAATAGATCCTGACAATTATACCAACATTCTTAATTGTATGGCTGACATCCAGCTTAATCATGGGGATTATATTGGAAGCGAAACCACAATAACTGATGCAATTCCGTATTTAAAATCATTAAAGGACCAAAATAATATTTGGAATATCTATACGACTTTAGGCACTAATTATCTTCAAACTTATAATCTAAATGATGCTTTGCTCTATTATAATAAAGCATTAGGTCTTAAAATAGATGAATCTCTAAAGTCTTTAACAAAAAGCAATATCGCATCTGTTTTGCTAGAACAGCAAAAATATGATGAAGCTTTGCAGATATTTTCACGCTTATCTACAAAAAAAGAGCTTATAGAAAAGCCTGAATATAATGCAAAAAATATAGATAACATTGGTTTATGCTATGTTAAGATGAATGATCCAAGAGGAATTCAGTATTTAAATCATGCGTTGCAGATTAGAAAAGACATTAATAATAATTCGGGAGTTGCCGTGAGCAATTTGCATATTGCTTCTTATTATGACGAAAACAACGATTCTTTCTTAGCGAAAAAACACGCTTTAGAAGCTTATAAAAAATTTAGAAAAATTAATAATATTGATAATAAGCAAACTGCATTAAAGCTATTAATAAAAAACAGTTCAGATCAGGAACTAAAAAAATATTCTCTACTGTATGTCGAATTAGTAGACAGCATTTTTGAAGTAAGACAAAAAGCTAAAAACCAATTTGCGAGAATAAAATATGATTCTAAAAGAGAAAAAGAAGAAAATTTAAGATTAAAAACTCACAAAGCTGAAAACGAATTAAAGCTGGAGCGTCAAAAAAGCAGAAATATTATATCGTATATTATTATAGTTTTGAGTTTATGCTTGATTCTAATTCTATATTATTATTTGACTTCTAAAGCAAATCGAGATAAAATAGAAGCTGCCTATAATAGCGAAACACGAATTTCTAAAAAACTTCATGACGAATTAGCAAACGATATTTACCACACAATGGCTTTTGCCGAAAACAAAAATTTGTCTTTGGCAGAAAACAAAGAGCAATTACTTCATAATCTTGATGCTATTTATGCCCGAACGAGAGATATTTCAAAAGAAAATTGCACTATTGTTACAGATAAAAATTATACTTCATCTTTGAAAGAAATGATCTCCAGATTCAATACTCCGAATTTGAATCTTTTAATAAATGGGATTGATACTATTTCATGGAACGAAGTTGATAAAGCAAAAAAAACTGCTGTTTATAGAGCTATACAAGAGTTACTTGTAAACATGAAGAAACATAGTGATGCTAGTTTAGTCGCCATTGTTTTTAAGGAAACGAAAAAAAATATCATCATAAATTACACCGATAACGGAAAAGGAATTGATGTACACAAGATGGTTCTAAAAAATGGACTGCATAATATTGAAAATAGAATTTTAGCCATTAAAGGTGAAATCGATATTGATTCAGAAGCAGGAAAAGGTTTTAAAGTATTTATTAAATTCCCTTTGTAAATGATAAATCTCCTTAATCATTTACAAAAAAGCAAAATTGCATTAAACTTTTTCATACTGCTTGGTATTATTTTATCCATTCAATCTTGTAACAAAAAGAAACTAGTCTATTCTAAAAAAACAGCTAACACTGCAGAAATTTATAAACTGGTAAAAAAAGGCGATAGCTTAAATAAATTATTACAAGATGATAGCGCAATTTATTATTTTAAAAAAGTTCAGCTTCTATGTAGTCCTAAAATAGATTATGCTAATCAATATGTCTATGCGTCATCACAAATAGGCATTATATTACAACGAGCTGGTGATTATTACGGAAGCGAAAGCGTTCTAACAGAAACTTTTCCATATTTAAAATATACTGTACGAAAACCCAGACTCGCTCAAATGGTCTATTCTTATACGGCAAATAATTATTACAACAATTACGATTATGATAATGCTTTGCTGTATCATAAAAAAGCGCTAAACATTGCGATATCTAAATTTAGAAAAGCACAGATTAAATGTGATATCGGTTTCATCTATATGCAACAAAAAAAGTATCAGCAGGCGATAGATTTATTAGAACCTTTAGCAAAGAAAAAAATAGTCGACGTAACCGATCTAGTGAATACTGATATTCAGTACGCTGCTATATTATATAATCTTGGGCTTAGTTATCTGCGTTTAGGAAATCACGAAAAATTAGCGTTAGAAAATCTTAACAAAAGTCTTGAAATAACCCTTCAAACAAATAATCATTTTGAACTAATTGGCGCTTATCATTCCCTTTATCTTTACTACAAAAAATATCCAAATCCAAAATTGAAGAAATTCTATGCGCTTAATGGTTATATTTCTGCGTGTAAAGCAAATTCTGTATCAAATCAAATAAATTCCTTAACTGAAGTAATCGATTCTGAAGACGGTAAAAATCTGAGAAAATATATCAATCTATATATAAAATTAACTGACAGCGTATCTTTAAGCCAAAAAACAGCAAAAAATCAATTTGCCAGTATAAAATATGATTCTAAAAAAGATAAGGACGAAAATTTAGAACTAAAAACTCAAAAAGCAGAAAAAGAACTACAACTACAAAGGCAAAAAAACACGAGCTATATCTCTTATGTTATAATTTCAGCAATCATAATCAGTCTATTTTTTATTGTCTTTTATGTTACTGCAAAAGGAAAAAGAGAAAAAAACAATGCCGTTTTCAAGAATGAAATGCGTATTTCTGAGAAGTTACAATTTGAACTTGAAAAAGAAATTGACAAGATTTTAGTATTTACAGAAGATAATAATTTGGAAAAAGAAGAAAACAAAGAAATTTTTCTATCACAATTAAATAATATTTACTCAAAAACAAGAAATATATCTAGAGAAAACAGCAAAATAATAACTGATGAAAATTTTGAAAAAGCTCTTAAGGAAATGATTTCTGGTTACACCAGCTCAAAATTAAACATTATTATAAATGGTTTAGATACATTTTCGTGGTTGAAAATTGACCGAGTAAAAAAGATCACGGTTTTCCGTGTATTACAAGAAATTTTTGATCAGAATAAAATAATAAATAATGCTTCATTGGCCAGCATCACATTTAAAAAGGAGGAAAAAAATATCTTAATAACTTATACTAATAATGGAACTGAATTTCAAGATCGTAGTGTGAACCTAAATAAGATATTTGCAAATATTGAAAATCGCCTTAAATCTGTAAAAGCATTTTTAGAAATTTCTTCAAATCAAAGTGAGACATTTAAAATTTTCATTAAACTGCCATTATAAATTGTGTTTTTAACGTCATAGCCCCAAATGAAAATCTCTACTTTAGTCAAAATTTCAGTTTTTATATTTTTTTTGCTCGTCGTTCCAATGTCTTGCAAAAAAGAAAAAGTAGCTGTTGCTAAAAAAACTGATAATACGGCTGAAGTTAGAAGACTTACAATATTGGGCGATGCGTATTTTGATAAATTTGAATATTCAAAGGCTTTTAAAATTTATGAAAGAGTTGTATTAATAGCCGATACCGTAAAAGACAGGGTAGATTATGTTGATGCATTAATATCGATAGCGCTTATACAACATCATCAAGGAAATTACATTGAAAGTGAATTTACAGCTACAAAAGTATTTCCCTATCTTAAATATCTTAAAAAACCAAGGTTTGCTTGGGAAACGTACAGAGTTATTGCAGACAATTATTTAGCCACTCAAGATTACAACAATGCTCTTGTGTATGCAAAAAAGGCTTATAATTTAAACACTGGTGAAAGAAGGAAGGCAAACGCACTAGCTAATATTGCACTTGTATATCTTCATCAACGTAAATACAAAAAGGCTATAGAAATCTATAGTAAAGTAGCAACAACAGGGTATTATGCTGATAAAAAAAAGGCAAATACTTTAGAAGATTTTGAATTACTAGATTATGCTATAATGAAAAGCAATATAGGAAATTCCTATGCAAGTCTAGGCGATACCGCTGCTTTAGCCTATTATAAAGAAGTTCTGAAAATTAGGATAGAATTAAATGATGTTCTATACCTCCCAAATACTTATTCAAATCTTTCTGATTATTATGCCCATTCAAATCCTTCATTGGCAAGAAAGTATGCTGAAACAGCTTATAAGCACGCATTAGTGGTAAATACCTATAAGCAAAAAAAATATGCTTTAGAATGTTTAATACGTACAAGTACAGGAAATCGTTTAAAAAAATATTCTGATATATATATTCACTTCATTGACAGCTTTAGCAAAATTAGTTTATCGCAAAAAAATCAATTTGCAAATATTAAATACGATTTTAAAAAAGACAAAGAAGAAAATTTAGAGCTTAAAACTGAAAGAGTGGAAGCTGAATTGGAAATCCAAAGACAAAAAAATAGAAGTTTTATCTTGTATGTTGTTATTTCTATCGTCTTTATAAGTTTCATTATTCTAATTTTCTACATGAGAAAAAAAGGAAAAAAAGAAAATAACAATGAAGTTTTCAAGAATGAAATGCGTATTTCCGAGAAATTACAATTTGAACTTGAGAAAGAAATTGACAAGATTTTAGTATTTACAGAGGATAATGATTTGGAAAAAGAAGAAAACAAAGAAATTTTTCTATCACAATTGAATAACATTTATTCAAAAACAAGAAATATATCTAAAGAAAACAGCAAAATAATAACTGATGAAAATTTTGAAAAAGCTCTTAAAGAAATGATTTCTGGTTACACGAGCTCAAAATTGAACATTATTATAAATGGTTTAGATACATTTTCGTGGTTGAAAATTGACCGAGTAAAAAAAATCACGGTTTTTCGTGTATTGCAAGAAATTTTCGATCAGAACAAAATAATAAATAATGCTTCATTGGCCAGCATCACATTTAAAAAGGAAGAAAAAAACATCTTAATAATTTATACTAATAATGGAACTGAATTTCAAGATCTTAGTGTAAACCTAAATAAGATATTTGCAAATATTGAAAATCGGCTTAAATCTGTAAAAGGATTTTTAGAAATTTCTTCAAATCAAAGTGAGACATTTAAAATTTTCATTAAACTGCCATTATAAATTGTGTTTTTAACGTCATAGCCCCCAAATGAAAATCTCTACTTTAGTCAAAATTTCAGTTTTTATATTTTTTTTGCTCGTCGTTCCAATGTCATGCAAAAAAGAGAAAGCAACTGTTGCTAAAAAAACTGACAATACAGCTGAAGTTAAAAGATTAACAATAATCGCCGATAAATATTTTGATGATTCGGACAACAAAAATGCGTACAATACTTATAGAAAAATACTCGCTATTGCTGATACTGTAAAAGACAGAATTGACTACGTTGATGCTTTAATATCAATAGGTTATCTCTACCAAAGTGAAGGAGATTATACTGAAAGTGAAGCGGTTGTAACTAAAATACTGCCACACCTAAAACATTTAAAAAAACCTAGATTCGCTTGGAACACCTATAATCTTTTAGGCTGTTCTTATTTGAGAACAAAAGACTTTGAGAATGCTATTTTATACTTTAACAAAGCTTATAACTTAAACACTAAAGAGTGGAGAAAGTTAAATGCTCAAGGCAATATTGCATTGACCTATATGCAACAGAAAGACTACAATAAGGCCATAAAGATGTATCTAAAATTAACAACTGAAGGATTTTATGCAGAAAATAAAAAAACAAATACTCTTAAAGATTATGAATTGAGAGAATTTGCTATAATGATAGATAATTTAGGTATTTGCTATTTTACAATTGACAATCCAAAATCGTTAAAATATTTTAATGAGGCTCTAGAAATAAGGCTTAAAACGAAAGATCTCGAAAATCTTCCACTTAGTTATTCAAATCTTTGCAGATATTATTCAAAAACTAATGCTGCTCTAGCTAAAAAATATGGTGAAACTGGCTATAAAATAGCTTGTGACATGAACAATTATCAAGGCAAAAAGTTTACCCTTTACTCTCTAATAGAAAGTAGTACAGGAAATGATTTGGAAAAATACTCGAATCTTTATGTTAAGTTTAATGACAGTATTTCTGAAATAAGGCTAAAACAAAAGAATCTTTTTTCTAATATGAAATATAATTTCAAAAAGGACAAAGACGAAAACCTCGAACTCAAAGCTCAAAAAACGGAAGATGAGTTAGATATGCAACGCGAAAGAAATAGAAGCTATATCTCTTATGTTATAATTTTTATTAGTATTATAAGCTTAGTATTTATAGTTTTTTATGTAACTACAAAAGCAAAAAAAGAAAGCAACAATGAAGTTTTCAAGAATGAAATGCGTATTTCCGAGAAATTACAATTTGAACTTGAAAAAGAAATTGACAAGATTTCAGTATTTACAGAGGATAATGATTTAGAAAAAGAAGAAAACAAAGAAATTTTTCTGTCTCAATTAAATAACATTTACTCAAAAACAAGAAATATATCTAGAGAAAACAGCAAAATAATAACTGATGAAAATTTTGAAAAAGCTCTTAAGGAAATGATTTCTGGTTACACGAGCTCAAAATTGAACATTATTATAAATGGTTTAGATACATTTTCGTGGTTGAAAATTGACCGAGTAAAAAAAATCACGGTTTTCCGTGTTTTACAAGAAATTTTCGATCAGAACAAAATAATAAATAATGCTTCATTGGCTAGCATCACATTTAAAAAGGAGGAAAAAAATATTTTAATAACTTATACTAATAATGGAACTGAATTTCAAGATCGTAATGTAAACCTAAATAAGATATTTGCAAATATTGAAAATCGCCTTAAATCTGTAAAAGGATTTTTAGAAATTTCTTCAAATGAAAACGAAAGATTTAAAATTTTTATTAAACTGCCTTTATAAATAGTGTTTTTAATTTCAAGATTTTCAAATGAATATTTCTTCTTTTATAAAAATTTTATTCCTGCTGTCCATTTTATTTTCTCTTATAACTTCGTGCGAAAAGAGAAAGAAAATTATAACACAAAATATTGACAACACAGTTGAAATAAAAAGATTAATAGATAAAGGTTCATATTATTTTGATACATTTAAAAATGATAGCGCGATTTATTGTTTTGACAAATCTATCTCATTATGCAAACCTATTGAACAGTATGTAGATGATTATGTTTATGCATTAACACTTAAAGCAAATATTTTACAAAATAATGGTGATTTTTATGGAAGTGAAGAAGAAATTACAAAAACGCTAACTTATCTAAAAAAAACATCCAAACCAAAATTCAAATACAACGTTTATTCAATTACCGCTTACAATTACTCTGCAAATTATGATTATAAGAATGCTCTTTTGTATCATCAAAAAGCGCTAAAACTGGCTGAAAAACCTTTCAAAAAATCAGTTATAACAGCAGACATAGGAATTTTATATTTGAACCAAAAAAAATATAAGGAAGCTATACAAATATTTGAAACACTACTTCAGGAAAAAGTAAAACATGATACAGATTCTACTAGAACTATAAATCATTATTCTCTTTTACTTAACAATTTGGGATATTGTTATATGCAGACCAAAAACCCTAAAGCTCTAGGTTGCCTAGAAAAAAGTTTGGAAATAATTCTCCCACTAAATGATTATTATGAGTTAATTGGGGCTTACAACATTCTTGCAGATTACCATAAAAAAAACAAAAACTTTAAACGCGCTAAATTTTACGCAGAAAAAGCTTATTATTACTCCACAAGAGGAAAAGCTGCAAGCTTAAAAACCCATTGCTTAGCAACATTAATAAGTTTGAGCGAAGGCAAATCTTTAAAAAAATATTCTCATATATATATCAATCTAATTGATAGTATTTATGATGTCAGAAAAATTTACAAAAATCAATTTTCTGGCATCAAATACAATTTTAAAAAAGATAAAGAAGAAAACTTAGAGTTAAAAAATGAAAAAGCAGAACATGAATTAGAAGTACAAAGACAAAAAAACAGAAGTTTTATGTCTTTTATTATATTGTTTATCGTTTTCTGTGCGGTCATTTTTTTAGTTTTTTATATGAAAAGAAAAGGTAGAAAGGAGAAAAATGAAGCTGTATTTAAAAACGAAATTCGGATTTCTAATAAATTGGAGAATGAACTTGAAAAAGATATTCATGAAACTTTATCATTTGTTAACAACAAAAACCTTGAAAACTCCGAAAATAAAGAGCATTTTCTCAATAACTTGAATCGCATATATTCAAAAACTAGGAGTATTTCAAGAGAAAATAGTGCCATTCAGACCGATGAAAATTATACGAATGAACTCAAAGAAATGATTTCAGAATACATTTCTCAAGATTTAAACATTTTAGTAAATGGTTTAAATTCTTTTTCGTGGGCTAAAATTGACCGAGTAAAAAAAATCACGGTTTTTCGTGTATTACAAGAAATTTTCGATCAGAACAAAATAATAAATAATGCTTCATTGGCCAGCATCACATTTAAAAAGGAGGAAAAAAACATCTTAATAACTTATACTAATAATGGAACTGAATTTCAAGATCGTAGTGTAAACCTAAATAAGATATTTACAAATATTGAAAATCGCCTTAAATCTGTAAAAGGATTTTTAGAAATTTCTTCAAATCAAAACGAGAGATTTAGAATTTTCATTAAACTGCCATTATAAAATCACAAAGTCATCAAATGAAAATTACTTCTTTAGTTAAATTTTTAATTTCGGCGTTCTTTTTACTTGCCCTTTTCACTTCTTGCGAAAAGGAAAAACCGGCAATTGTAAAAAAAACCGACAACACAGCTGAAGTTAAAAGACTGACAACAATTGGTGATCGCTATTTTGACAATTCTGATTATAAAAATTCCTATCCTATTTACAAAAAAATAATATCTATTGCCGATCCTGTAAAAGATAGAATTGATTATGTTGATGCCTTAATTGGTCTAGCCTTAATTTATCAATACCATGGCGATTATATACAAAGTGAAGAAATGGTTGTCCAAGTTTTGCCTCACTTAAAATATATGAAGAAAACAAGATTTGCTTGGTACACTTATTTTATTCAAGGATATAATTACTTTAAAACAGATAATCCAGAAAGAGCCCTTTATTACTATAGAAAAGCATTGCACCTAAAAACTAGTGCATCCAGAAAATGGCGCATTATAAATTGTATAGGAATTGTTTACATGAAGCAAAAAAGGTATAAAGCTGCAGCTTATATATTTGAGAAAGTTACGACAGACGGATATTCAGGTAAAAATCTCAAAACAGATATGGCTGATCGCATGGTATTACTGACTTATTGCGTAGAGCTAAACAACTTGGGCATATGTTATTATAACTTAAAAAATCCAAAAGCGCTGAACATTTACGAAAAGGTACTAAAAATAAGACTTCAGCTAAATGATCGAGATGACATTTCAACTAGTTATACTGTACTTTCCGAATATTATTTAAAAAGTAATCCTCAATTAGCTGCTAAATATGCCAAATTGGGATACAAAAAAGCTTCTGAAGTTAATTTTTTTGCAGATAAAAAATATTGTTTGAGTTTCTTGACGCAAAGTACTACGGGAAATGAATTGAAAAAATATTCTGAAATGTATATCTCATTTATAGATAGCATCAATACCGCACAATTGAAACAAAAAAATCAATTTTCTGATATCAAATACAATTTTAAAAAAGATAAAGACGAAAACTTAGAACTAAAAACTCAAAAAGCAGAGCGCGAACTAGAAATACAAAGACAAAAAAACAGAAGTTTTATATCGTATGTTGTTCTATCTATTACCGCTTTTATGTTCTTTTTTCTAGTTTTTTATATGACTAGAAAAGGAAAAAGAGAAAAAAATGATGCCGTATTTAAAAACGAAATCAGAATTTCTAATAAACTGGACAATGAACTTGAGAAAGACATTCATGAAACTTTATCATTTGCCGAAAGCAAAAATCTTGAAGACTTAGAAAATAAAGAACAATTTCTCAATAAGCTGAATCGCATATATTCGAAAACTAGAAGTATTTCAAGAGAAAATAGTGCCATTCAAACCGACAAAAATTATACAAATGAGCTTAAAGAAATGATTTCAGAATACATTTCTCCTAACTTAAATATCTTAGTAAATGGTTTAAATTCGTTTTCATGGGATAAAATTGAACGTGTGAAAAAAATTACTGTTTTCCGAGTTCTTCAAGAAATTCTCGATCAGATGAAAACGCTGAACAACCCGTCATTAGTAAGTATAACGTTTAAAAAAGACGAAAAAAACATCCTGATAATGTATGTTGATAATGGCACAAAAATAAATTCTGAATATACTATTTTACAAAAAAGACTACAAAATGTGGAAAACCGTATTAAAACAATAAAAGGAACTCTTAATTTTGACACAGAATCAGAAAATAGTTTTAAAATAAGTTTCAAATTTCCAATATAAGACACACTATATGTTCAAAAAAGTTTTAGTTGCCGAAGATCTAGATAGCATTAGCATTGCAGTTGTTCAAGTACTTGAAGAGTTAGAAGTTCCCGTAATTCATCATGTGAAGTATTGTGACGAAGGCTTGCTTAAAGCAAAAAAGGCATTGGCTGATAAAGAACCTTACGATTTATTGATTACCGATTTATCTTTCAAATCTGATCATAGAAAAGTAGATTTAAGTAGTGGTGACGAACTTATAGATGCTATCAACAAAGTTCAGCCAAAAATTAAAAAAATTGTTTTTTCTATAGAAGACAAAAGCTACAGAATTAAAACTCTTTTTAATGAACTAGGCATTAATGCTTATGTAACTAAAGGCAGAAATAGTATTACCGAACTTAGAAATGCTATTGAAAGTACATTTAACAACGAAGAAAAAATACTTTCATCAGATTTGTCATTTAATTTTAATGATAAAGCATTAATCGAAATTGAGTCATATGATATTTCAATTTTAAAACTTTTGTCTCAAGGATATATTTTAGAAAGCATTTCTAAAGAGTTTAAAGATTTATCTATAACACCAAACGGAACAAGTAGTATCGAAAAAAGAATAAATAAACTAAAAATTTACTTTAAGGCTAACAATAATGTCCATTTGATTGCCATTGCAAAAGATTTTGGGTTAGTGTAATTTTTACGCCACTTTACGGGTTTCCGTAAGGATTACACTTTTTATACCGCTAAATTTGTGATAATCTACTAACGAGTAATGAAACCAAAAAGTAAAGCTAGTATTATATTTTCCCGAATTAATACTACACAAAATAGAATAGTTATGAAAACAATGTTACTTTGCCTCTTTCTATCAATGAGTTTCGCTGTTATTTCTGAAAAAACTGGCTGGCTAGAAATTGATTGGAAAATAATATTTATTCCTGCATTATTAGTATTGCAAATTATAATTATCGGAACGGCACTAAAAAATCGATACAAAAAACATTAATTAATTTTAAGAAAGGCTTAATTATTGCATGAAAAGAAGATTCATATCTTAGTTTCACTCCATTTTACATGAAAAAAATTCTCAGCCTTCTCTTATTATTATTTACACTTTTATCTTTTGCGCAAACCAAAATCCTATCATGGAATTTACAGAATTTTGGAAAATCTAAATCTGCTATACATTTAAATTATATCGCCAAAACCGTTTCTAATTACGATATAATTGCCATTCAAGAAGTTGTTGCCGGAAACGGAGGCGCTCAAGCTGTGGCAAAACTTGCAGAATTACTTAATCAGAAGGGAAATAAGTGGGACTATAAAGTAAGTGATCCTACTTCGGGCAGCAGTTATAAAACGGAACGCTACGCATTTATTTGGAAAACTAATAAAGCCAAATTAAAAAATAAACCTTGGCTTGAGAAAAAATTTAGTTTAGAAATTGATCGCGAGCCCTATTTTGCTACATTTGAAATCAAAAAAAAGACAATCACTCTTGTCAATTTTCATGCAATAACACAAAAAAAGCAGCCTGAAACCGAAATCAAATATTTCAAATTTTTACCCAACGAATATCCTGATTTAAATCTAGTCTTTTTAGGTGATTTTAACTGTCCTGAAAAACACACTGTTTTTAATCCATTAAAAAAAATGGGATATGCTTCTGTATTGAAGAACCAAAAAACAACTCTTAAACAAAAATGCAAAAACAACATTTGCCTTGCATCAGAGTTTGACAATATCTTTTATAAGACTTCAAACACACAAATTCGCAATTCTGGAATTATTAAATTTTACGAAGACTTTGATTCTCTCCAAAATGCAAGAAAAATATCAGACCATATTCCGATTTGGTTTGAATTTTCGCTAAACTAATTTTAGGTTTTAAGTTTCTTTTTTCTCGCCGCAGGAAATAAAACATTATTTAAAATCAGCCTATAACCAGGCGAATTAGGGTGCAAATCTAAAACCGTTGGTGGATCTCCAACCTGATGTTGAAAATCTTCTGGGTCATGTCCTCCAAAAAAAGTAAACATCCCCTTCCCTTTTTCTCCATGAATATATCGTGACTCGCCATTTAATTCGCAAGTTCCCATAATCAAAATATTCGATTTTATTAATGAAGTATCAAATGAAGTGGTCTGCCCCATAAAACCTTTTACTAACTGCGTATGATTTTGACATAGCATACTCGGAATTGGGTCCCATTTTGCAGAAAATTCCATTAATGTAAAATAATCTTTGTCCATTACTACGCGTCTTTTAGTCGTCATATCAATATCCGAAAACTCATAGACTTCTGGTCTTCTTTCTAAAGTAAAATTCTTGAAAGCAAAAGAATTATTATAATTTAATTTTGATTGATAATTAGATTCACTAGGATCTCCGTCAAACATAGTTTCACAAATATCTACTCCATCAGCAGCAAGTGCGATATCAAAACTATCTGTTGCTGAGCACATAGCAAACATAAAACCACCTCCAATAACAAAATCTCTAATTTTTTTTGCAACTGCTCCTTTTTCCTGAGATACTTTTTCATATCCAAGTTTTGCTGCCAAAGCTTCGGCATCTCTTTTTTGGTCAATATACCAAGGTGTATTTTTATAAGCTGCGTAAAACTTTCCGTATTGTCCAGTAAAATCTTCGTGATGCAAGTGAAGCCAATCGTACATGAGCAACTGATCGCTTAAAACTTCTTCATCATAAATTGGCGTAAATGGAATTTCGGCATACGTTAGAACCAAAGTTACAGCATCATCCCAAGGCTGTTTCCCTTTTGGGGTATAAACAGCAATTTTTGGCGCTTTTTCTAAAATAACAGATTCCATATTTTGAGAAGGACTCGAAATTTCATTTAAAATAGAGGCCTGCTCGCTATCTGAAATTACTTCAAAACTAACTCCTCTTATTTTGCATTCTTTTCTAATTTCATCAGCATCAGGAAGTAAAAACGAACCACCACGATAATTTAAAAGCCAACTTGCTTTATAATCTCTACTTAAACACCAATAAGTAATGCCGTACGCCTTTAAATGATTTTGCTGCGTCGATTCATCCATCGGAAGTAAGATAAACGAAGCCCTTGCATTAAATGTCACTAATAGTATAAAAATGTAGAATAAACTCTTATTCATCAGAAAATTATTTTAGTAAAGATATAAAAGGCACTGGCAAAAAAAGAACCCTAAGAACCTTTTCTGACACAATAGAATGTTAAATAAAAAAAAACGCAAAAAAAAGATGATTTTAAACCACTAAAAAACAGGTAAAAACACCTGTACTACGATAAGATATTCTATATAAATTTGCTTTCCCAGGTTCATAAAACTAATCGCTGCAAAAATAACCAACTATGAAGTTTAATGAAAGTAATAACCAACAAAAGGGTCTGAATATGATTCAGAAAATAGGTTTATGTGTCCTAGTGATAACAATTATATTGTATTATGTATTGTCAATTCAGTTTTTGACAGCATAATACTTTAAAGCGTTAAAACTGCCAATTCATTTTGGATAGCATAAACAACCAAACCAGCGATGTTTCGTGATTCTGTTTTAAGCAATAAATTATTTCTATGTCCTTCGATTGTTCTGGGACTTAAAAAAAGATGTTCTGCAATCTCTGCCGTAGTTTTCTGCTGACAAATTAATTGTAGAATTTCAATCTCACGAGGTGAAAGGAAATTAGTTTCTAAGCCACCTCTTGTATTTTTAGGAGAAACTATTGTTTCTTGAATTGTTTTTAAAACATTTTCATTATAATAGAATCCTTTTTTTGCTACTTCGTTGATTGTATGAATTAAATCTTTTGGAGTCGTATTTTTAATTAAGTAGGCAACAGCTCCGACCTGAATCATATTTGCAATAAAAGATTTGGTGTCGTAGCTTGTCAATGCAATAATCTTAATATCAGGAAATAGCTTTCTAATAATTTTAGTAGCTTCTACTCCATTTAAGACTGGCATCTTTAAGTCCATTATGATTATATCGGGCTTAATTTCTCTTTCGTGCAATTGAGAAATGAGTTCATCACCATTTGATGCCTCAAAAATAACATCAATATTTTCTTCTCTCTGCAGTAAAAAAGAAATTCCTTTTCGAAACAAAATTTCATCATCTACTAGAGCAATTTTAATAGGAGCATTCATCTTATTAGATTTTGGTCGTTTAATTTGGTTTATCGAAATTACAAAATATGATTTAGAAAAAGTCTAAATACCCTAGTTTTATTGACCAAAAACCTTAATAAAATTGTTAAATCAAGTCTAAAAAGTAAAATTTACAGCAATTCCTTTATTAATTTCAGAGTTAATTTCTATTGTTCCTTCCAAAAACGATATTCGGCTATCAATATTCTTCATTCCTAAACCTTTCTGATTTTCCGAATTTGAACTATCAAAACCAACACCGTTATCTTCATAATCGCAAGTCTTTATTCCTTCTTTATTGGCAAAAGAAATCCATATTTCTGATGCTTTTCCATGACGGATTGAATTGTTCATGAGTTCTTGCAAGATTCTGAAAACGTGTAAATGTCGATCTATGTCTTTATCATCAAAGTCAATTTCGTTTTTGTAATGCGTTTTAACCGATTTACTGCTTTCAAACTCACCGCATAACTCTTCAACACCTGCATGCAAGCCAAACTTTTCAAAAACTGGCGGCAACAAATTATGAGCAATCTTTCTAGAATTTTCTAAAGCTTTGGTAGTTAAGTTGATTATGTTTTCTGTAATTTCAGCAGTTTCTGATTCCGTAAGATTTGGTGCTGTGAGCAAGTGACTGTTTAAGGAAACAATATTTAATTTTGAACTAATATCATCATGAAGATCTTGTGCAATTCTTTTACGTTCTTCTTCTTGAGTCACAATAATAGCATGCAATTGTTCCTTTTGATATCGAAGTATTAAATCTATTTTCTCTAATTCTTTCTGAATGATTTTTTTTCTAGAAAAATAAAAGAATATAATTAATGCGATTGCAACAATTATAAAAAACAAAGAGATATACAATATGATAGTAACTAATTCTTTTTCAGAGATTGAATTGGTGTTCATAATCTATTTTTTAGTAAAACAAATTAGCTTTCTATAGCGTTTTTATAAAAACTTACCTTCCATTCATATAATATAACTAATTGATATACTAAAAATAAAAAAGCATTTAATTTCCACGAAAAGTATTTAACGTCCAAGCTTAATGTTAAGGTTAAGTTTCCAATTAAATATAAAACAGTAGATCCGAGCATAAAAAAAATAACCGCAATTGTTATATAATAATAAACTTTATTTTCTGTAAGCATGTTGTAGAAATGTAACAGGCCAAAAATGACACAAAACAAAGAAGTTAAAGTAATAGCAAATAAATTAAATTTTAAAAACTCCGCTGGTTCAATAAGAAATTGAACGCAAAAAATTAATATTCCTATCAATAAAATACTTTTTACAAATATTTTTTGGCGTTTAACTTTTATCAATGAATTATAAAAAAGGCCTAATAAAATCATTTGACCTATGATAAAAATATTAACTAAAAATAAATTATTAAAATGTAAGTGATAGAGCAACTCCATTGAAATCTGCATTGAAAATGCAAAAAATAAATAGGTAACAAAAAAACCATTAACTTTTTCCTTACGGAAAAAGCTAATGGAGTATAATATTAGATTAATTAATAAAATCAAATAACCTGAGTAAATTAAAAAATCAGCCATTTTTGAGATAATAAATTAAAAAATCAAAAAGGAGGGCTTGGTCTAGTACCATCGTATGCTATTTCTTCAGCTCCTTCACCGCCTCCTACACCATCTCCTGTTCCATATACATTAACCCATTTCTTAGTTTCTTTATCGTATTCTGCACCAACAAAAACTAATGTTTTTTCATTTTGATCGTTTATACCCAGATAAGCCCAAACAGCTTCTGTCTCAAGTTTTAATACTTTCTCTAAACTTTCTCTTGGTATTAAGAAAGCTTTTAATTTTTTCTTAGAGTCTTCAATAGTGGTATCATCGTGATATCTTTTTTCCCACGCTTTTGCAGTTGTTGCCGAAATCTGGATAGGTCCCGGAAAAGTTTCTTCATTCATAATTTAAATTGTTAATGGTTAATAATTAAAAAAAAATTTAATAGTTTATAATTGGTTTAGCTAAACTACTGATTTTTTATGAGAAGATTAACTTCAAAACATAAAAAAAACCTTAATAATTTAAGGCTTTTTATTTTTTTTAGAATGGAACATCGCTGTCGTCATCGTCATCATTTAAATTACTTCCGAAAGCTTCATTAGCTGAAGGGAGATTATTAGTAACAAACGGATTATCATCATGATTCATTTTTGACGGCAAATCATCATAACTTCCCGTAAATTCATCAAGATTGTCAAATTTTCCTAAGTGCCCTAAAAATTTCAAACGAATATTTTCAATACCCCCGTTACGGTGTTTTGCGATCATAATTTCAGCCTGACCAGCAGTTGGCGAAGCCTCTTCATCATCCCATTCCTCAATTTTATAATATTCTGGTCGGTATAAGAACGAAACGATATCGGCATCCTGCTCAATCGCTCCAGATTCACGAAGATCCGAAAGTAAAGGTCTTTTACTTGATCCACGCGTCTCAACGGCACGCGATAACTGAGAAAGTGCAATAACCGGAACGTTAAGCTCTTTTGCCAAAGCTTTTAAGTTTCGGGAAATTGTCGAAATTTCCTGCTCACGATTTCCTCCTCCTTTAGCATTTCCTCCTGCAGTCATCAACTGCAAATAATCAATAATGATGATTTTAATACCATGTTGCGACGCTAAACGACGGCATTTTGCTCTTAAATCGAAAATAGAAAGTGAAGGAGTATCATCAATAAACAAAGGAGCTTTCTCTAAATCTTTCACTTTAGTACTCAACATTGTCCATTCATGAGCCTCTAATTTACCTGTACGCAGTTTTTCTGAAGACAATCCTGTTTCAGAAGAAATCAACCTGGTAATTAACTGAACAGATGCCATCTCCAGAGAGAATAAAGCTACTCCGTGACCATATTGGATAGCAATATTTCTGGCCATAGAAAGTACGAATGCCGTTTTTCCCATCGCAGGTCTGGCTGCAATAATAATTAAATCACTCGGCTGCCATCCAGAAGTAAGCTTATCCAAGTTATGAAAACCAGTTTCTACACCACTCAATCCCTCTTTTTTAGAGATCTCTTCAATTTTCTTTTTAGCTTGTAAAACTAAACTTTGTGCGGTTTCAGAACTACGTTTGATATTTCCTTGTGTTACCTCGTATAATTTAGATTCGGCTTTATCTAATAAATCAAAAACGTCTGCGCTTTCATCATACGATTCTTCAATAATTTCAGAAGAAATTCTAATCAAACTTCTTTGAATGAATTTTTGAAGAATGATACGAGAGTGAAATTCGATATGGGCCGAAGACGCAATTTTCTGCGTAAGCTGAATCAAATAAAAATCTCCACCAGCAATATCTAATTTTCCGTTTTTCTTTAACTGAGTCGAAACGGTTAAAATATCGATTGGCTGCGTTTCGGTAAAAAGTTGTAAAATCGCTTCAAAAATATGTTTGTGTGCATCTTTGTAAAACGCATCGGGCTGCAAAATATCAATTACATCATCTACCCCTTTTTTATCAATCATCATTGCACCAAGCACAGCCTCTTCTAATTCAACAGCTTGCGGTGGCAATTTTCCTTTTTCTAAATTGATAATGGTGGTTTTGTCGACCTTAACAGGGTTTAAGTTTTTGAAATTTTCCATATAGCGAAAGTAGCAAAATTTAAAAAAATTCTACTATCGAGTTATAACTATTAGTTGTTTATAAATTTTATTTTTTTGTTCATAACCAAAAAAAAATCCGAAACCGCAGGGCTTCGGATTTTTAATCATTAAATATGAATTTACTCTTTATACTCGCCCATATTACTGTATTTGTCCATTCTCTGGGCAATTAAGTCAGCTGTTGATAAGTCTTTCAATTCATTGTATCCTTTAGTGATGTATTCTGCTACCGTTTTGAAAGTAGTTTCACGATCATAGTGCGCTCCTCCTAATGGTTCTGGAATAACATCATCAACTAATTTTTGTTTTTTCATGTCAGAAGAAGTTAATTTTAAAGCTTCTGCTGCACGCTCTTTATACTCCCAGCTTTTCCATAAAATAGAAGAGCAAGATTCTGGAGAAATTACAGAGTACCAAGTGTTTTCTAACATATAAACTTTGTCACCAACACCAATTCCTAATGCTCCACCAGAAGCACCTTCACCAACAATAATCGTGATGATTGGCACTTGCAAACGAACCATTTCGAAAATATTTCTAGCAATAGCTTCTCCTTGACCTCTTTCCTCAGCTTCAAGTCCTGGGTATGCACCCGGAGTGTCTACTAAAGTAAGAACTGGAATTCCGAATTTCTCAGCCATTTTCATCAAACGCAAAGCTTTACGGTATCCTTCTGGATTTGCCATACCAAAATTACGATACTGACGTGTTTTAGTATTATATCCTTTTTGCTGACCAACAATCATAAACGACTGTCCGTTTATTTTACCAAGACCACCAACCATCGCTTTATCGTCTTTAAAACCTCTGTCTCCATGAAGTTCTAAGAAAGTATCTCCGCAAATTGCTTTGATATAGTCTAAAGTATAAGGTCTATTTGGGTGTCTTGACAATTGTACCCTCTGCCAAGCCGTAAGGTTTTTGTATATATCTTTCTTAGTCTGCTCTAATTTCTTGTTGATTTCCTTGCACGTTGGCGTTACGTCAACGTCAGATTCTTTTCCAATAATAACGCACTTTTCTAACTGGTCTTCAAGTTCTTTAATTGGAAGCTCAAAATCTAAATATTCCATGGATTTTTGAATTTTGTTTGTAAATCGAACCGCAAATATAAAAATATTATATCATTGGCGAAGTTAATTGTTATTTAAAGTATAAAAATGCAATTTAAAAATAAGTAAACTATTACAAGTTTTCTTTCTTGTTCTGATAATGTTTGAAAACACCGTTTAGAATAACTGTGATGATAATTATAACAGCTCCGATGTAAAACTCAACACTCATTTTTTCTTTTCCTCCCAAGATAAAATAGGCCAAAACAATCCCATAAACTGGCTCTAAATTAGTGGTTAACATTACTGTATAAGGCGTTAATCGCTGCATCACTTTTACAGAAGCTGTAAACGCATAAGCTGTACAGATTGAAGCCAAAATCAATAATAAAACCCAGTTATTTAAAGACAATTCGAAGAAATCTGCTGTGAATTTTCCTTGAAATAAAAAATAAATCGTGATGAAGAAAACACCTGCTCCAAATTCATAAAATGTAATGACTGAAGGTTCGTGATCTGAAATTAGTTTTCCATTCATTAAGGTAAATAAAACTCCTAAAATGATGGCTGCCAAAGCATAATAAACGCCTGTAAGGTATTTTATTTCAACTTGAAGAATCAATCCTAAACCTGCAATAATTATTAGCCCAAAGAAAACTTCGTACCAAAGTACTTTTCTTCCATAAAACAAGGGTTCTAATAATGAAGCAAAAAATGCTCCTAATGAGAATATGGAAAGCGTAATAGAAACGTTGGAAACATGAATTGCTTTGAAGAAGAAAATCCAATGCAAGGCAATCAATAATCCGACAAAAATCAATTTAAAAAATTCTTTTATCGGAACTTGAAACGATTGTTTTTTAAATGCAATAAATCCGCCAAGAAAAATCATGGCAATTAGCATTCTATACCAAACCAGATTATCGGCATCAATAGTAATTAAAGCGCCCAGAATGGCCGTAAAACCCCAGATAAAAACAATTAAGTGAAGATTTAAATAACTTTTTAAATTATCGTTTCGCATTACGTAATAAGTAAACTGCTAAAATTCCGAAAACAATATTCGGGAACCAAACAGCTAATAAAGGTGAAAATGTAGATTTTTCGGCAAGTGTACCAAAGATTTTGTCAAAGAATACAAATGAAAACGCAATTGCAATTCCAATCGCAAGGTTCATTCCCATTCCGCCACGGCGTTTCATAGAAGAAACCGAAACCGCAATAATCGTCAAAATAAATGCTGAAACAGGAATACTGTATTTTTTATAAAGAACAACCAAATAGGTATTAATGTTTCCTGAACCTCTTTTTCTTTCTTTTTCAATAAAATCAATCAGTTTGCCTAAAGTCAGCGTTTCAGCAATATAAACTACTGGCGTTAAATCGGCCAATTCAAATTTAAAAGGAACATTTTTTTCAGGAGATTTTTCAATAACATCATTCAATTCTCCAACCGTTCTTTTAGTATAATCGTATAAAACGTAAATCTTCTTTTTAGGATCCCATTTGATACGGCTTGCGGTAATTTTATAAGTCAATTTTTCTTTTTCAAAATGTTCTAAAGAAAAGTTGAAAGCTGTTTTAGATTCTTCGTTAAAGCTGTTTACAAAAATGAAATCATGATCGTTAATCTGTCTGAAAACATTCGTATTTTCACCTCGCATGAGTTCCTTTCCGTTTCCTTTCAGATAGGTATATCTAAAATTATTGTAGCCTTCACTCGCTGCAGGAACAATAAAAAATCCCATCAGCAATACAAAAATCGAAACGATTGTTGCACCAATAATATAAGGACGCAAGAAACGCGTATATGAAATACCAGAACTTAAAATCGCAATAATTTCTGTATTGTTCGCCAGTTTTGAAGTAAACCAAATCACCGATAAAAACAAGAATATCGGAAACAGCGAATTAATAAAGTAAATCGTGAAATTGTAATAATAGAAAGCAATATCTCCAAACGGAATCTTGTTTTCAAGCATTTTATTTACCTTTTCAGAAACGTCAATTACGATTCCGATTGGCGCAAATAAAAGAAGCATCACAGAAAATGTTCCGAGGTATCTTTTTAAAATGTATTTATCTATTATCGACAACATATTAAATTATGAATTATGAATTATAAATTATGAGTTAATGAAAATGAAATCTTATAAGCTAACTTATAATTCATAACTCATAATTTATCACTCTTTTAAAGTCTTTGACTCATATTTTTAACCATCATTTCTTTCCATGGTCTAAAATCTCCGGCTAAGATATGTTTTCTTGCTTCACGAACCAACCACATATAAAAACCAAGATTATGAATGGTTGCAATTTGTTTTCCTAAATATTCATTCGCTGCAAATAAGTGACGCAAATATGCTTTTGAATATTCTGTATCCACAAAAGTATGCCCCATTTCATCAATTGGAGAAAAATCTGCTTCCCACTTTTTATTTTTGATATTGATTGTTCCGTTTGCTGTAAACAACATTCCGTTTCTTGCATTACGCGTTGGCATAACGCAATCGAACATATCAATTCCTAACGCAATATTTTCTAAAATATTTATCGGAGTTCCAACGCCCATTAAATAACGAGGTTTATCTTCTGGAAGAATTTCGCAAACTACTTCAGTCATTGCGTACATTTCTTCAGCTGGCTCACCAACAGAAAGTCCACCGATTGCATTTCCTTGCTGCCCAGCATTTGCAATATATTCAGCCGACTGGCGACGCAAATCTTTATACGTACTTCCTTGAACAATCGGAAAAAACGTTTGTTCGTAACCGTATTTATAAGGAACTTTTTCTAAATGATTAATACAACGATCCAACCAACGGTGCGTCATGTGCATCGAACGCTGTGCGTAGCGGTAATCGCAAGGATAAGGCGTACACTCGTCAAAAGCCATAATGATATCAGCACCAATTGTACGCTGAATTTCCATTACATTTTCTGGTGTAAAAAAGTGGTAAGAACCGTCAATATGCGATTTAAACTTCACCCCTTCTTCCTTAATTTTTCTGTTTGAAGAAAGAGAATATACTTGATATCCTCCAGAATCGGTTAAAATATTACGATCCCAGTTCATGAATTTATGCAATCCACCAGCTTTTTCAAGAATTTCGGTCTGTGGACGCAGATACAAATGATACGTATTTCCAAGAATAATATCCGGATTAATCTCTTCTTTAAGTTCACGCTGATGTACTCCTTTTACAGAAGCAACAGTACCAACTGGCATAAAAATAGGAGTTTCTATAACTCCGTGATCTGTTGTAATACTACCCGCTCTTGCCTTAGACTGCGGATCTTTTTGTAATAAATCAAACTTCATCTGTTTCTTTTTTCAGAGCGCAAAGATAGTTTAATTTCAGGGAAATTTTATGAATTAGAAAATTTGTCAATTAGAAAATTAGCTAATCTTTTCTTAATTTCAGATTCTATGTTTTAGAATTTGGATTTTCGCATTTGAAATTGATTCATTTGGGCGTTCTCCGCCGCGGCGGACCAGGCTATCCACTATATCTTTTGCTCCAGTAAGTTTAGTTTTCAATTTAGAACTTTTTCATGTCGCAAAAGGATGCCGTTCCTATCCCTAACGCAAACGTCGTTGTAAGTATAAAATGTAAAAACTGCAATTTCTATCCTTTAAAATATAATATCATAAACGCACTGATTTTGTAACTTTAAAATCATAAAACAATATCAACAATTAAAGTCTTAGAAATCATGATAAACGCAGATGAAAAATTAGATCAAATCAAAGATGACCAAATCGAAAGAAATCTTGAAAACATGGATTATCCAGCAAATGAAGATATTTACAATCAAGATAATAAACTCGAAGACATCAATCCTGAAGAAATTTCGGGAGAGCGAATCATTAATCAGAACAATCACGAATGGAAACAGAATAGTGACAAAATCGGAAATGATTTAGATATTCCTGGCGCCGAACTAGACGATGAACAAGAAGAAATCGGTTCAGAAGACGAAGAAAACAATTATTATAGTGAAAGCGATTCCGAATAAAATTTCTCTTTCATCCAAAAACTTAAAAATCTTGCATTTGCAGGATTTTTTTATTTTTTAAATTAAAACTGTAAAAAACACACTTATAAAAATTTAAAAAGCAAAACTTGCGTTATATTTTTTTTCATAATGTAAAAAAACTTGCGAAATTTAACAATTGCTGTAAAACTAAAGCAAAAAATGATTTGTCTCCCCGCAAAATAACGTTTACTTTTGCTACAGTTTAACCTTTACATATAAAATGAAGCCTAACACACAACAATTAAGCGATTTAACGATCCAAGTAAGAAGAGATATTCTTAGAATGGTACATGCTGTAAACTCTGGACACCCAGGTGGTTCTTTAGGTTGTACTGAATTTTTGGTAACACTATATCAAAACATAATGGACCGCAAAGAAGGTTTTGATATGAATGGAATTGGAGAAGATTTATTTTTCCTTTCAAATGGTCATATCTCACCAGTATTTTATAGCGTCTTAGCACGTAGCGGATATTTCCCTATTTCAGAACTTGCAACTTTTAGATTACTAGATTCTCGTTTACAAGGACACCCAACAACTCACGAAGGCTTACCTGGAGTACGTATTGCATCTGGTTCATTAGGACAAGGTTTATCTGTAGCTCTTGGAGCAGCGCAAGCTAAAAAATTAAACGGTGACAATCACTTAATTTATACTTTACACGGAGACGGAGAATTGCAAGAAGGTCAAAACTGGGAAGCAATTATGTACGCATCTGCAAAAAAAGTAGACAACTTAATCGCAACAGTTGACGTAAACGGAAAACAAATTGACGGAACAACTGACGAAGTTTTAGCAATGGGAAGCCTTCGCGCAAAATTCGAAGCTTTTGACTGGGATGTTTTAGAAATTAAAGAAGGAAATAACATCGATGCTATCATCGCTGGATTGACTGATGCTAAATCAAGAACAGGAAAAGGAAAACCAGTTTGTATTTTATTATATACTGAGATGGGTAATGGTGTAGACTTTATGATGCACACACACGCTTGGCATGGTAAAGCTCCAAACAATGAGCAATTAGAAAATGCATTAGCTCAAAACTACTCTAAAGATCAAGTTGACTATTAAAAAAGTGCTCAGTACCAGTGTTCCATTTTCAGTTTAGAAAATTAGTCACTTAGAACTTAGCATCTCAAAAAATAAAAAATGAAAAAACACGAAAATACAGGAAGTAAAGATACTCGTTCAGGTTTTGGAGCGGGAATGACTGAATTAGGTCAAAAAAACGAAAATGTTGTAGCATTATGTGCTGACTTAATTGGTTCATTAAAATTTGATGAATTCAAAAAAAATCACCCAGAGCGTTTTTTCCAAATCGGAATCGCTGAAGCTAACATGATCGGAATCGCTGCAGGTTTAACAATTGGTGGAAAAATTCCTTTTACAGGAACTTTCGCTAACTTCTCTACAGGAAGAGTTTACGATCAAATTCGTCAATCTGTTGCTTACTCAGACAAAAACGTAAAAATCTGTGCTTCTCACGCTGGTTTAACTTTAGGAGAAGACGGAGCAACTCACCAAATCTTAGAAGATATTGGTTTAATGAAAATGTTACCAGGAATGACTGTAATCAATACTTGCGATTACAATCAAACTAAAGCTGCAACTTTAGCATTAGCAGACCACCACGGTCCAGCTTATTTACGTTTCGGACGTCCAGTTGTGCCTAACTTCACTCCTGCTGACGAGCCTTTCGTAATTGGGAAAGCAATTATGTTAAACGAAGGAACAGATGTAACTATTATCGCAACAGGACACTTAGTTTGGGAAGCGCTTATTGCTGCTGAAAAATTGGAAGAAAAAGGAATTTCTGCTGAAGTAATCAACATCCATACTATTAAACCTCTTGATAAAGACGCTATTTTAAAATCAGTTACTAAAACTAAATGTGTAGTTACTGCAGAAGAGCACAACTATCTTGGAGGTCTTGGAGAAAGTGTTTCTGGAGTATTAGCATTACACCAACCAACTCCACAAGAATTTGTAGCTGTTAATGATAGTTTCGGAGAATCTGGAACTCCAGAGCAATTAATGGAGAAATACAAATTAAACAATCAAGCGATTGTTGAAGCTGTAGAAAGAGTTATCAAAAGAAAATAATTTTAAGTTTTCTTACTTATAAAAAAAGCCTCGAAATGTATATTTCGAGGCTTTTTTATTGCTCAATTTTTAAAATCTATTCAAGACATATTGCTTTTATTTAGAACGATAAATGCAAACATCTTTATTTCAATATTCAAAAAAAACAAACAAGCATAAAAAAGAAAGCCTCGAAATGTAAATTCCGAGGCTTTCTTTTTATATTAAACTTTTAGTTCTTTTGATAAGGATATGATTTATCAAGGTGAATTCTTAATCGTCCTGGCGTTGTATAATCTTCAGGAACATATTTTCTAGAATTCGTTATAGACTCTGGCTTAGAAGGATCTGCAAGCTCCCCTGTTGGTCTTCTTGGAATACCCCAAATCTCCGTTTCATCTACATTTGGCGTATCAGGATTATCTCCAATTGGATCAAAAGGATAGTACAAACTAATACCTGTTACTGGAGCACCTACTGGTTTTTCAATCTCAAATCTAGTTGTATAACCATCTCCATCATCATCAAAATCCATAAAATCAGGAATTCCGTCTCCATCAGTATCGTCTATTAATTCTTTAGGCAAATTAGGATATCTTGCAGTATCTCTTTGGTCATACAAATAACCATCACCATTAATATCTTCTAAATAAGATGGCACACCATCACCTACTGTTGCTTGCGAAGAAGTACTATACTCAAGATCAGATCGTTTTAAGGCAAGCAATTTAAAGCTAAAAACCAAACACGTATAAGAAGGAATCCCCTCTGGCGGATTTCCGTAATAACCTAAACCTGAAGGCAAGAACATTACTCCTGCTCCATAATCACTGTAAGTAATAGTTCCATCATCATTCGGAGCATTTTTAATTCCGGTTCTAAATTGAGGCATTATTTCTCCCCAACCATCAATTGTAGGTCTCGCCGCGTAAATATTCAAATCTAAATCAGCTGCTAATCCATATGAACTATCAAATTGCTTATTATTTAAAAAATTACCTACATAAGAAGCCTTAATTGCATCAAAATTACATGGCTTATCTCCAGAACCTTCTCTTAATTTCAAATAATAAACTCTATAAGTTACGTCATGACTATAAACATCTCTATGCTGTAGAGGATATTCCGTTTGATCCCAGATAGAAGTTTGAGTTCCTCCAGTAGGGATTTTTGAAATTTTAACATCAAAATCTGCTGTAACCTCTTCAATAAAATTAGTCTTTAAATATTGTTCAATCGAATCTTTATCTGCTTTATACTGTTCTGCATAATCCCTTAAAGGAACAACCACTACATCATCATCATCTTTTTTACTACAAGAAACAATAGCAATACCTGCAAGTAATAAAACAAAATAATATTTAAATTTATTCATTATTATCATTTTTTTAGGTGCGCAAGATACAATATTGATTTATTTTTGTAAAGAATTTAACTTGGATTTTAGAAAAATTATGAGAATAGATAAATACTTGTGGTGCGTTCGTTATTACAAGACTAGAAACATGGTTACAGAGGCTTGCAAAAAGAATCAAATCACCGTAAACGGGCAGGTTGCAAAACCTTCAAAAGAGGTGTTTCCTACTGATAAAATTACCTTTAGAAAAGATCAAATTACACAAATTATAACGGTTTTAGACATTCCGCAAAATCGTGTTGGAGCAAAATTGGTAGATATTTATCAAAAAAACGAAACCCCACCAGAAGCTTTCGCACATTTAGAAATGCTAAAACTATCTAAAGAACATTCTAGAAGAACTGGCGCAGGGCGTCCGACTAAAAAAGACCGAAGAGATATTGACGATTATGGAGATGATTTTAATGACGAGGATGAAGATCACGATGAGAATTAAATTCTAAAATCTAAATTCCAAATTCTAAGATTGGGACTTTCTTTCTCAAAATTGGAATTTGGATTTTTAATATTGGATTCTAAATTAATTACCTTAGCAAAAAAATACATTATGAGCAGCAATATAATCTTAACCAATCAGGAAATCGATCATAAAATAAAACGTATCGCTTATCAAATTTACGAGACTTTTGTAAACGAAGAAGAAGTCGTTATTGCAGGAATTGCTTCTAACGGATTTGTTTTTGCCGAAAAAATTGCTTCGGCACTTAGCAGCATTTCTACCTTAAAGGTTTCTATTTGCGAAGTGAAAGTAAACAAACAAAATCCGCAAGAAGCGATACAAACTTCATTAAGCCCTGAAGAATACAAAAACAAAGGATTAGTTCTAGTTGATGATGTCTTGAACTCAGGAACCACATTAATCTATGCTGTTCGTCATTTCTTAGACGTTCCTCTTAAAAAATTCAAAACAGCAGTACTTGTTGACCGAAATCATAAAAAATATCCAGTAAAAGCAGATTTCAAAGGAATTTCGCTTTCTACTTCTTTATTAGAGCATGTTCAAGTTGTTTTCAATTCAGAAAACGGCGATTATGCTTCTTTAAGCTAATATTTCTAAAATATCCTGAACCGTTTCTTCGACAGATTTATCATCTACCGAAACTTTATGTTTTGCTTGATTGTAATAAAAACTTCTGTCGAATAAATGTTTCGCGATAAACTCCCTCATTTCTTCCTCATTCATATTAGCAATCAAAGGACGTTTACTTTTGTTATGAACCAATCTACTATATAAGGTATCAATTGACGCTTTTAAATATATAGAGGTAACATCGTCTCCTTTTAATAATTCATGATTATTTGCGTAACATGGAGTCCCTCCTCCCAATCCGATAATATTATTTTCTGAAGATTCTAGCAATTCGACGAACATTTGGTGTTCTAATTTTCGAAAATAGACTTCTCCATGCTTCTCAAAAATCTCATTTATGGATAAATTTGCTCTTTCTTCGATGCATTTATCTAAATCTAAGAACGGAATATTTGTAATTTTTGACAAATTTTGGGCAATAGTAGACTTTCCGCAGCCCATATAACCTAATAACACAATTTTTTTCATATTAATAAAACCTTATAAACTAAGCATTTGGAAACTTTTCCAAAAAAAAGACAAATTTATGATAAAATAGCTTGGAAACTTCAAAAAAAACTCCTTATATTTGCACCCGCATTCAAGAAATTAAATGACTCGATAGCTCAGTCGGTAGAGCACATCACTTTTAATGATGGGGTCCTGGGTTCGAGCCCCAGTCGGGTCAC
>NZ_JBHNPP010000040.1:0-34357 GCF_042436695.1 Flavobacterium sp. HJSW_4 | reverse complement strand
TTTAGTATAAATTTTCTTAAACTTGACAACAGTTATTAACTTATTAATTTTGAATGTTTTAATGTGAGAAAAGAAAATAAAAAATTGAAGGAAGATGTATTTTTGGGGGATAAAAATGCACTTTTTAATAGATTCACAGGTAGTAGAAATAAATTAAAATTTAGTTTTGAACAATTCGCAAAATAGTATAATATAACAACTTGTCTAATAATTATTATAACTATCAAATAAATTGTTATCGTAAAGATTTTTCTTAGTTTTATGGGCTATTAAAAGAAAAAAAATAACTGTAACGATGATAAATAAATTTTTAGCAGATATTAGAATTATCAAAGATGCAATAAATACAAAAAAACTTGTAATTTTTGCGGGAGCAGGTATATCAATAGACGCAGGTGTCCCTAGTTGGGGTAAATTAATTGATGAAATTAAGAACGATCTCGATTTGCCTAAAAATGAGAGCGATTACCTAAAGATACCCCAAATCTATTACAATGAAAGACAAGAAAAGGAGTATATTGAAAAAATAAGAGATGTTTTAAGCCATAAAAAATTGAAACATAATGAAATACATGAAGAAATCTTTCATTTAGAACCAGAACACATATTAACCACAAATTTTGAAGATTTACTTGAACAGGTAATAAATAAGAAATCTTTACCTTTTTCAATTGTGAGACAAGACACCGATCTTCCATATTCTCATAATACAAAATTGCTAGTAAAAATACATGGAGATTTAGACAATACTAATTTCGTTTTAAAAGAAGATGATTATCTTAATTACAGTCATAACCATCCACTGATAGAAGCATTTATAAAATCGATTTTTGCCACAAAAGTTGTATTGTTTATCGGTTATAGTTATAGTGATTTTAATTTAAAGCAGATTATTCAGAACGTTAGAAATATTTTAGGAAATAATTTTCAAAACGCATATTTATTATCGACTGATAATCAGGCTCATTTCTCACAAAAGCAATATTTAAAAAATAAGGGAATTAATGTCATTGATTACTACGATGCCACAAGTAATAATGGTAAAAATTACATTGAAGGCTTTTTAAAAGGACAGAATATTTATTCAAAAATTTACTTTAAAGAAATAAACTCTTTAAGTGAAAAAGGCCAATTACTTTTTAATCTTTTGAAATTCATTCGTTTCTATGATGAATCCAAAATAACTATAACAGAAGAAAATGCTGTAGAACAGATCTATCAATCTTTAGATAGATTTTCTGAATTAAAATCACTTCCTCAGGAATTTGTTAGTAGGCTTTATCCATTTAAATCATCTGATGAAGAGGAATATTTAATTCATAATAATACACTGCTTTTAAAGAATGACATTATTGTAAATTTATTCTATAACGAGATTGTTATCGAGGGAGATAAAGTTGTGTACAAACCATTAGAAAAATTATCTGAAAGAGAAAGAAGTGAAAAAGAAAAAAAACTCGGAAAAATTGTCAAAAAGCTTAATAATAGCATAATTTATTATGTAACCAAAGAAAAAGAAAAAGCAAGTCCACATAAATATAAAGGTATTTCAGACGAGTCAAAAAGTATTTCACTTAAATCTGAGAAGAAGTGTGGTTGTACAAAATGTAAGTTTGAAAGATATGAATTTAATGATTTTCTATATGAATTAAATAGCTATACAATTAATGAAATATCAGGTATTAAAGAAGATATGCAGATGGCCTATTTAAATTATAAAATTGGGAATTTTCTTTATGCCTTTAAGATGTACGAAGAGATTGCGAGCAAAGCATGGTACTTAGGAAAATATATTACATATTATATTGCTAAGAAAAACATGAATAAATTAAAATGGCAAATAAAGTATAGACAAAATAACATTACAAAGGAAGAGAAAGATAAAATAATGGCTAAAATTGCCGAAATAGATACAGATAAATTAATTTTTCAAATACCACAAAGAAGTAATGAGGAATTCGAATTGTTAAAAATGATTCGAGATGATAAAGTTTTATATGATGTAAAGGAGGAGATTGAAGAATTGTACAAAAAGGTAGAGAAAGTTTATACAAACTATAAAAATAAATATTATTATGAAGTTGGGCCATATTATCCTCAACAGATTTATATTCAGTTATATAAGATGATAATTTTTTATTCAGAAAATTATATAATCGGAGATAACTCTAAAAATTTTAAGAGTGTAATCCAAAAAGGAATTGAGGCATTAATTCTTAGTTATTCGACTGATAAATCTTATTCGGGAAGGCTTTCAAAATTTTCAGATGGCTTTTTTGACATTGTAATAACTTATTGTGATTCAGCTAGTTTTTTAGATTTTTTAGAGAAGCATGAAATTGCAAGTATTGAATTTGATGATGAGGGGTTGGATGAAATTATTACAAACTGTAATAATTACTTTACTTCTTTTTTTTCAGAGAATAAATTCGCAATTGCTAATAGTCTGGTAAATGAATTGATTTTTTATCAATTAAAGCATGATTTTTTCAACATTAAAATGAGATCTGTTTTTAATAATATTATGTTATTACTGCTTTCTGTTGACATCCCAGAAGAGAAAATGGATTTTCTTATAGGGAATCTAATAACGTTTTTGGAATATGAAAATTTTGTGACAGATAGTGGATTAAAATCTTTGAACAGATTTATTAAAAAAAATGCAAAAAATTTTTCTATTGAAAACTCAAAAAGACTATTGAAAATTCTACATAACAAAATTAAAAAATACGAACAAAGTAATACTTTTGAAACGATTGCTTATTTAGCAAATGAAAATAAATTTGAATTATTAGATGATGAGAGATATGCCATCAAAATTTTGTCCGACTTCGAGTATTATGATTCGAAAAGTGGTGTAATAGTATCGCTTTGGCAAATTTCTGACAAAACAATCAAAAACCAACTCCAAGTTTTATTAATTGACAGATTAAATACAAGTTTTGACGTCAAGTTATACACGAATGCTTCATATGCAAAAATGATTGATTTTAATCTTTTTTTTGACGATTACATTGATTATTTAAACATTTCACCTCAGAGTAATTATGTGCTTGAAAATGGAAGACCTAAATTTGACAGTTTTCATTCTTTCAATGTAATACTATTTCTATTTTTTATGGATGTCAAACCCAATGATCCGCGTCTAAAGAGATTGCAAAATTTAAATGATTTTATGAGTTTTTTTATTTTTAGAGATAAATCAGATCTTAAAAAATTTAAAATTGAATGGTTGTTATTAATGCCACGTAAGATTATTTATGAAAAACTTAGTAAAATAAAAGCTTTAAAGAAAATTATAGAGGATTCATTAAAAAATCACTACGATAGTGATGTAGCAAAAATCTATACAGAATATTTTTTATAATCATGACAATTAAAAAATGAAATATTTAATGGTATAAAATCTAAAAATTTGGAAAGTACGAAAAGAGTTATTAGAATATATAAGGTTTTAAGAGAATTAAATATTTCATTGGAAAGAGCTGTTGATTTTCTTAAAGGCAAGGGAATTATCATTGAAGCAAATCCAAATGCTAAAATTTCAGACGAAGAATTTAATATTCTACAAAGTCAATTTGCAAGGGATAAAGGAAATCTTGAAGCTTCGAAGACAGTGGGTGAGCAGAGAAGGAGAGAAAAAGAAGCCTTGCGTTTAGAACGAGAGAGGGTGATTCATGACAAAAAGACTCTAGGTTTGAGATCTGAGATTATCACAAAAATATCTAATAATGCAAAAGGATTTTTCTTTCTTAACTATTCCGAAGAAAAAAAATCCCTTCCTAACTACTATTCAGAATATTTAAAAGATATAAATATCAGAAAAGAGTTAGTTAAGAATATTAAAAAAAATAGTATAATATTTGGGAAGTCAAATATTTCGCAAGGTCATGATGGTGCAGTTTTACAAATTAAAGCAGTAGGTATCGTTGAATCTATTTCTACAAACGAAATCTTCGATATAAATTGGTTAATTAAAGATCTAGAAATTCAAGTTGTTTTTATTAATGAAGATGATTTTAAAGACTTACTGGGAATTGTAAACGATAATATTGTAAAATATATTATTTCAAAACTGGATAATGGGCAGTTAGAAAAATTAAGTGATTTTCTTCTAAATCCTAATGTTGAAATTCAACCAGAAGAAATAATTGCAAAACCCGAAATAACATTGTTACCTGGTTTGATAAGTGATGCAGATACTGGGGAAGATCATTTAAATATTAAAGAAGATGTAGAAGCTTTTGCTAGAGTAATAACAGCAAAAAATTTTGAACCCCCTTTGGCAATTGCTTTGTTGGGAAAATGGGGGTCAGGAAAGAGTTTCTTCATGCACAAATTAAAGGAGAATGTACAATATTTATCAGGTCAGAATCCTCGTAATGTATTCTGTGAAGGTATTGCACATGTTCATTTTAATGCGTGGTCGTATATGGATGCAAATCTCTGGGCTAGTATTGTAACACGTATTTTTGAAGGTTTACAAGAATATATCACTAATGACACTAAAGCTAAAAATTTTAAGAAAGAAATAGAAAAGAAATTAACCCAAAATTTAAATTTCTCAAAGGATGAAATAACATCTTTAGAAAAGCAAACTAAAATTACTAGGGTTCAACTTTTTGGTTTATATAGGCAGAAAATAAATGCTAAAAAAGAATTAAAAAAGAAAATAAGTACAATAAAACAGAATACTCTCAAAAAAGTTTTAAAGAATGTAAATGATAAATTTAAAGTTAGATCGAGTATAGAAAATTCTCTTGATAACAATGAGACATTTATTAAATCTACGGATCAATTAAAGCAGATCATTCCTGAAAAATATTGGGTTTCTCCAGATGAGTTATACAAGCAGGTAAAATCAAAAGATACATTTTTAAAAATCTTTTTTGAAAGTGGTAAATGGTTAAGAAATACAATATATCTATTGATAATATTAGCAATTATTTATTTTACGCCAATTTTTACATTTTTGATTTCACTTTTAATAGAATGGCATGACTTTACTTTTTCAGCAAAGTTCTTGACTCTTATGATAATAATAGGCAATTTTTGGAAACGTGCTGTAGATACATATAAAAAGTTACAACCCTTAGTTGCTTCATTTTGGAATATTAAGACAGAATACGACGATGAAAAAGCAAATGCGCTATTTAAATTTAACCAAAAAGAAAAAGCATTAAAGCTTGAAATTAAAAATTCTAAAGAAGATATTGCTTTACTTGAACAAAGAATAGTTGCAGTAAAAGAAATTAAAGAAAAATTAGAGTTTAAATTAAATAATGCTTTATCTACAGAAGCTTTATATTCATTTATTGAAAAAAGAGCAAACAGTGAGGATTATAAAAAGCACTTAGGTATCGTCTCAATTATTAGAAAAGATTTTGAAATCCTTAGTGATTTACTCACTGATCATAGGAAAGAAACAGAAAAAAATAGAGAAAGTGAAGAGTTTAAAAAAATGTTTGAGAGACCACTTGAACGTATTATACTTTACATTGATGATTTGGATCGGTGCCCAGAAGATCGAGTTGTTGAAGTTTTGGAAGCAGTAAACTTATTAATGGCATTCCCTTTATTTATTGTTATAGTTGGAGTCGATCCTAGATGGGTAAAAACAGCTTTAAATAAAAAATATGAAATTCAATTTCAAGAGAATGATCCAAATGGTGACAGAATTTCTCCTTCAAATTATTTAGAAAAAATATTTCAAGTTCCATTCCATCTTAAAGATGCAGATGATTTGAACATTAAAAATATGATTGAAAATTTAGCAAAAAAGAAGGTGGATGTAAGTGTTGAGAATTTGACGGATTTTGAAGAATCGAAAGTTGAAGATAGTAATAAAGATGAGTCATTGCTTGATAATGAGTTAACTATGAGAGATGACTTGACTGTGTTGATTAGAGAAAACAATATAAATATTTCGAGTGGTTATTATAGTTCATTGCAAGAACATGAAATAAATGCTCTAGAGATTACAACGCAAGAAATTAAACAAATTAAAAGTCTGACTGAAATAATAGGGAATAATCCAAGGTGTATAAAAAGATTTATTAATATTTATAGAATTGTAAAAACTCATAATGATTTTAATTATAAAGAAGAAACAAAAGAAAATGAACTTTTAATAGTAATGTTTTTCTTAGCCTTATCAATGGGGGATTATAAAGAGTTAGTACATTCATTTGAATTTTTTTTAGATAGAATAATAGATAAAAAGGCTCCACTTTCAACATATTTGGATTCTTCTTACAAACATGAGGTTACGAGTAGTCAATTCGAAAAAAAGGATGAATTAAGAAAAATATTATTAGCTCAGGATAATGAATTATTAAAGCAGGAAGCTAGTCTTTCTAGAAAACATTATCAATTTATTAAACGATTTACATTTAAAAGTATCTAAATAAAAAATCAAACAAAAATTAGAAATTTAGAGCGATAACAAATGATAAGCTTAATTATTAGACTAAATTAAATTTAATATAAGAGTCTAGTAGAGTTTAAGGTGATTTCTGCGATTTCGATAGAATGTAACAGAAGTGGTTTTTTGGTGAGTATTCTAAAGTTTTCTTTAGAAAAAATAAAATCTTCTATTTTAAGAAAATCAATTGCACGTCTATTTATAGGGTATGCAACTAGATGAAATTCATTATCTAGAGGATCGCTAATGTTTGTTTTGTCAAAAGAATAAAATCCTTTACTAGCAATTTTTTGGAAACTCGACAAATAATTTTGTATGCTAAAATCTTCATTTTTATCAAATTCTTTAGCATAAACAATTGTATCTAGGTTCAGATTCAATTGCGTTTCATATTTTGTTGAATCATTAAAAAACGTATCATATACTCTATCATTGTGTTTTAGTAAATTTCGTAAGTAAAATGGGATTCTTGCACCACCTGTTGCAATATGTATATTTATATTTGGAGAAAATATAAATAAATCATAATCATATGAAGTAGAATTGTTTCTAAACATTGCCAAATACACTTTTACAATTATTGCATCTTTCTATTATCTGTAAAGTCCTTGGCCTATATGCATTAGTAAATTCTATTTGGCTAAAATTTGTAGACTTGTCTTTGTTAAACAATGAATAAGAAGCTTTTACTTCTGCACATCTTCCAACAGTATTTCTTCTTCCGTTTTTCTCCTTTAAACTACTTTTCTTTCCAATTTCACCTAATTTGAGTAACATTCTATAAAGTGGTAAATAATTATTGAAATTACTTATATGCCCAACAGTAGTTCCAAATGTTCCCACATTCTTATATTTTGCGCCAATTGCACAGGCAATAAATGATCGATGATATTCTTTGGTTGAAAGATCTATGAATCGTGCTTTTTTCGTTTTTTTATAATTAAAAAGCTCTTTTTGTAGTTGTTCAATATCCTGAATATATTTACCTATCTGATTTTTCAGAAAATTATCTATTCTACGGATATCTTTTTTTGTTAAATAGGTAGATAATCTTGATTCAAATTTCTTGTTGAAATCCTTTATAAGGTCTTCTGTATTCATATTTGAAAATTTAGGATTTTTAAATTGTCGGGCAAATAGCGGGCAACTCTTAAAACTAAAAAATGCAACTATCTAATAATAAGAAAGTTGCATTTTTTTAGTGCGGATAATAGGACTCGAACCTACACGCCTTGCGGCACCAGATCCTAAGTCTGGCATGTCTACCAATTTCACCATATCCGCGGTAATTGTGGGTGCAAAGATAGGCATACTTTTGAATTATCAAAGCATTTTTTGAAAATTTTTTTTAATTCTCTTTTTTGTACTTTTGGTTTTCTATAAAAATTATTTAAATGGAAAATATTAAGTCCTACGTTCAACAACATAAAGATCGGTTTATCAATGAATTGATCGAATTATTAAAGATTCCGTCGGTTTCTGCCGACACTGCATATTCTCAAGATGTTATTGACACAGCAGAGGCTGTAAAAGAAAGTTTATCAAAAGCAGGGTGCGATTATGTCGAAACTTGCGACACTCCAGGTTACCCAATTATTTACGGAGAAAAAATAATAGACCCAAATCTTCCAACGGTTTTAGTTTACGGACACTACGACGTACAACCGCCAGATCCGTTAGAATTATGGACTTCACCACCATTTGAACCTGTTATTAAAACTACAGATATTCACCCAGAAGGAGCAATTTTTGCACGTGGAGCGTGTGATGACAAAGGTCAGATGTACATGCACGTAAAAGCGCTAGAATTAATGGTTCAGAGCAATACGTTGCCTTGTAACGTAAAATTCATGATCGAAGGAGAAGAAGAAGTAGGTTCTGCAAGTTTAGCTTGGTTCGTAGAGCGCAATCAAGAAAAACTAAAAAATGATGTTATTTTGATTTCAGATACAGGAATGATTTCAAACCAACAGCCGTCTATTACGACTGGTTTAAGAGGTTTGAGTTATGTTGAAGTTGAAGTTACGGGTCCAAACCGCGATTTGCATTCTGGTTTATACGGTGGAGCTGTGGCAAACCCAATTAATATTTTGGCAAAAATGATTGCTTCTCTTCATGACGAAAACAATCATATTACAATTCCAGGATTCTACGATAAAGTTCAGGAATTATCTGCAGAAGAAAGAGCTGAAATGGCAAAAGCGCCTTTTAGCTTAGAAAAATATAAAAACGCTTTAAACATTGAAGATGTTTACGGTGAAAAAGGTTACGTAACAAACGAAAGAAACTCAATCCGTCCTACATTAGACGTAAACGGAATCTGGGGAGGTTACACAGGAGAAGGCGCTAAAACGGTTATTGCGAGTAAAGCTTTCGCTAAAATCTCGATGCGTTTGGTTCCAAATCAAGATTGGGAAGAGATTACAGAGCTTTTCACAAAACATTTTACAAGTATTGCTCCGGCTGGAGTTACGGTAAAAGTAACGCCTCACCACGGTGGTCAAGGTTATGTAACGCCAATTGATAGCATCGGATATCAGGCTGCTAACAAAGCATATACTGAAACTTTCGGAGTTCCTGCAATTCCTGTTCGTTCAGGAGGAAGTATTCCGATTGTGGCTTTATTCGAAAAAGAATTAAAAAGCAAAACTATCTTAATGGGCTTCGGATTAGACAGTGATGCAATTCACTCTCCAAACGAACACTTCGGAATCTTTAATTACTTGAAAGGTATTGAGACTATTCCGTTGTTTTACAAGTATTTTGTGGAGCTTTCTAAGTAGTTTTTAACCGCAAAGAGCGCTAAGATTTTTTAAGTAAAATTTATATAAGTTCGCAAAGTTTTCTAGATAAAGCTTTGCGAACTTTGCGTTTAAAGTGCATCCTTAGAAAAAATCCTTGCGTTCTTTGCGGTTAATTTTTTAAGCATACATGCGAAGTTTTGTATTTCCAACGTTTTAGAATCTGCATTTCAATTAAATTAGTATTTTTATCAGAAAACAACTAAAAAAATAATGCTATGCTCCCAAAAGTAGATTCGGTTTTCAAGGCAAAAATAGTTTTGTGTTTTGCTTTTGTTTTGTTTTTCAATATCACAATTACAAGTCAGGAATCAAGGTCAAAAGCTACTCCAGAGCAAATGCAGAAAATGCGAAATGATATAGAAACCTATTATGCCAATACTACTTTTAAAATTAAAGATGATACAGGAGCTCTTATTGGTGAAAAGAAATTTGCTACACTTACTTTAGAAGAAAAAAGAGCGCTTCAAAATGTTTTTTTCGAGCACAGAAGATTAACCAAAGAAGAAGTTATCGAAAAACTGAAAAAAGGCGGGCCAGAATTTGAAGAAATCACGTTGCCAAAACCTGCAGCAATTAAGGAAGTTAAAGTCCAAGAAAGCTTTTATCAGACCGCAGATTTGACCGAAAAACCAACTTATCCAGGTGGCATGGAAGAGTTTTATAAGTTTGCGGGTCATTTTTATAAAGTGCCGGCAACACCAAAAGGAGTTTTGTTAAAAGGAACTATACGCGTTACTTTTATTGTGCAAAAAGATGGTTCTTTAACCGATATGGCAGTGGTTAAAGATTTAGGTTATGGTACAGGAGAAGAGGCTCTGAGAATATTAAGATTGTCTCAAAATTGGATACCAGGTAAACTAAACGGCCAAGTGGTAGCGGCTAAATTTAACCTTCCGCTTTCTATTCAAGAACCTGATTAAGTGAATATCAATATTAAATAAACAGCTAACTTACTTTAAGAAAAAAACGATTGTTTTTGTTTTGCTTGTGCTGAATTTCAGTTTCTTAAAAGCTCAAACTTATAAAGATTGGGTTCGGAAAGCAGATTCTTCTTATTCGGTAAAAAACTATAAATTGTCTGTTGCGTTTTACAGCAAAGCTTTTAAAATAGAGCAAAAGTCGTTTGTAGATTTCTACAATGCAGGTTGCTCTGCGTCTATGGCCGAAGAAAATAAAAAAGCATTTAAGTGGCTGAATTTGTCTATTGATAAAGGATATGAAAACATTTCGCACATTCAAATTGATCGTGATTTAAAACGTCTTCATTCAGAAAAAGAATGGAAAAAGATAATCGAAAAGTTGCAAAAGAAATTGGAGATTATCGGAGTAAATTATGATAAGGCGCTAGAAAAAGAATTGGCGCTGATTTATACCGAAGATCAAGAAATTCGTGGAGAATTTATGAATGTTTATAAAAAGCCAAATCCAGACAAAAAGAAAATAGACAGCATTGGTAAAATTATGAATAGAAAAGACAGTATTAACCTCATTAAGGTGATGAAAATACTGGATGAAAGAGGATGGCTTGGGAAAAATGTGGTTGGTGAACAGGGAAATAAGACGTTGTTTTTGGTTATTCAGCATGCCGATTTAGAATACCAGCAAAAATATTTGCCAATGATGCGAGAGGCGGTTAAAAATGGGAATGCTAATGGAGCAAATTTGGCGTACTTAGAAGATAGAGTGGCTTTGAGAGAGGGGAGAAGACAAATTTACGGCAGCCAGGCAGCAAAGAACAAAAAAACAAATAAAATGTACATATCGCCGATGATAGATCCAGACAATGTAGATAAAAGGCGTGCAGAGGTGGGACTTGGAACTATGGCCGAATACGCAGCAAAAATGAATATTGAATGGAATTTGGAAGAGTACAAAAAAGAACTTCCAGAAACAGAAAAACTAGAAAATATTACAAAATAAGAAATGCAACTTTTCAAATTGGGTTTAAGTATCTGTTGTGTTTTTGAATCTTAAAAGAAAAAAATCCGCTTCTGATGGAGGAAGCGGATAAAATTAAAAACTAATTAAAAAAAAATTCTAAAAATAAACATGCAGATCCAGACTAAAACAAGTCTGGATTGTATCCAAAATAAGGCACATTTTGTTCGTTAAAAATAACCCCGTATTCTTCTAACTCTTTCAAAATAGGTTCGTAAACTTCTTTTTTAATAGGAAGCTGTACGCCTGGAGTTGTAATTTTTCCGTTTAAAATCAATAATGTCGCGATCGCAACCGGAAGTCCGACTGTTTTTGCCATTGCCGTATAGGTTTGGTCATCGCCAATGCAAACCATTTTAGAATCGATTTGCTTTTTCTCGCCATTCAATTCATAACCAAATTTATGATACATGACAATCATGTCTTTGTCGTCTGGTTCTAAAGCCCAACCTTCAGATAATATTTTTTCTAAAATCTGCGCTGGAGTTGCATTTGGAAGATTTACTTTTTTGTTTGGGTTAAATAAATCCAGTTCGAGAAGTTTATCCCACATGATATCGTCTTGATCAATTTTTAAGATCAAACGAGTTTTAATTTCAACAGAATCTGTTGGATGATAAGGAAGGAAAGAGTTGATGAACTGACGATAACTCATATTTTCTGACCCCTCTAAAATATAACTATCATCAGTCATTCCGAGCTGAACAAACATGTTCCAAGCTCTCGAAAAACCAACCCTTCTAATTGTTCCTCTATATAATGTCAAAACATCATCTAAACCATAAACCGAACGGTATTTAAGAGAATCGCGGTTGGAGTAAGCCTCAAATTTCCCGTAGCCCTCAACTTCTAGAAATTCGGTTCTTCTAAATAAAGCGCTATACGGAATGTATTTATAAGTACCTTCTTGAATAAATTTGGCAGCGCCGCCTTGTCCAGCCAAAACTACGTTTCTTGGCGCCCAAGTAAATTTGTAATTCCACAAATTGTTGTCAGATTCTGGAGCTACTAAACCGCCACAGAACGACTCAAACAAAAGCATTTTGCCGCCTTTCGATCTGATTTCGTCAATAACTTTCATGGCACTCATATGATCGATTCCTGGATCAAGGCCAATTTCATTCATGAAGATCAGATTGTTTTTAATGGCTTCATCGTTTAATGCCTGCATTGCATCACTGATATAGGATGCAGTAACAAGATTCTTTTTGAATTCCAGACAATCTTTAGCGATTTCGATATGCAGATGCGCAGGAAGCATTGAAATTACTATCGAAGCATTTGCAATAGCTTTTCTTCTTTCATCGGCATTAAAAATATCTAAGGCAAGCGGAGTTGCATTTGGATGATCTTGCGTCTTTGCTTTCGCAAGCTGCAATGAAAGGTCGGCTACCGTTAAATGTAGTTGCTCTTCATTAGATTTTGATAATAAATATCGAATCAAAGACGATGCAGATCTTCCTGCTCCAATTATTAAAACGTTTCTCATGTCTCAAATATTTAACACAAATATATTTAAATGTTATAAATATAACAATTGAAATTAAATTAAATTGAATTTATTTTTTGAAATGCTGCAAAAAATAATTTGATTTAGTTCTAAATAATCGAGAAAGTAAGGCGGTTTTTCGGTTCGTTTGGAGTATTTTTGTATCAAATTTCAAAAGAAATAATTATGAAAAGAAGATTCGTTCTAACGGGAGCTTTTATTGGTATGTTAGCTATTATTTTGGGCGCTTTTGGAGCTCATTTATTAAAAAAATATCTTTCAGTTGATCAATTAAACAGTTTTGAAGTTGGTGTTCGTTACCAAATGTATCACGCTCTTTTTCTTCTATTTTTATCTACACAAAAAGACATTGCAGAAAAAACGCTAAAAACGATCTATAATTTAGTTGTTGCAGGTGTTGTTCTTTTTAGTGGTTCAATCTATTTAATGGCAACAAAAGACTACACTTTGTTTGAATCGAAAATTATCGTATTCGCAACTCCAGTGGGTGGTTTTATATTAATTATTGCTTGGGCGCTATTATTCTTTACGATTCTGAAGAGAAAATCATAAAATCCCGAAAAAAAAATTCTGTCTAAGAATTAATCTTTAATTTTGTCACATAAATAACATATAGACTTATTTGTGTGACTTTTTTGTATTTTATATTGTTAAACAAAAATAATATAACAAAATCGCACATTAAGTTGTAATTAAACAAATTAGAAGCGATTATTTTTTTCTTTTTGTAATTTTTAAAGTGAAATTTCACTTTTTTGATATAAATCAGAGTGAAATTTAAGTATTTTAAAAGAAATAAAAATTAATCTGTAATTTTGCTTTAAACAAAAAATCACACACAACTTAAAAATTTATGGACACTAATACAGTTTTCGCGCAATCGATTTCGCTAAAAGAATTAGGAATTGAAAATGCAAAAGTTCGTTATCAACTATCTGCAGATGAATTACATGCGATTACTTTGCAGTCAGGACAAGGTGTTGAGAATTCTACTGGAGCGTTAGCAATTAATACTGGTGAATTTACAGGTCGTTCTCCACAAGATCGTTTTATCGTAAAAGATGATATTACTAAAGATCAAGTTTGGTGGGGAAATGTAAATATCCCGTTTGAGCCTCAAGCTTTTGAAAAGCTTTATAATAAGGTAACAGCATTTTTATCAAACAAAGAAGTATTTGTTCGTGATTCTTATGTGTGTTCTGATGCAAATTATAGATTGAATGTAAGAGTTGTAACAGAAACAGCTTGGTCAAATTTGTTCTGCTATAATATGTTCTTACGTCCAGAAGCTTCAGAATTGGCTAATTTTACGCCAGAATGGACAGTAGTTTGTGCTCCAAGTTTTATGGCAGATCCTGCTGTTGACGGAACAAGACAATCTAATTTTGCTATTTTAGATTTTACTAAAAAAATCGCTTTAATTGGTGGAACAGGTTATACAGGAGAAATGAAAAAAGGAATTTTTTCTGCTTTAAACTTTATTCTTCCAGTTTTCAAAAATACACTTCCAATGCACTGTAGCGCCAATGTTGGCGAAGCAGGAGATACGGCTATTTTCTTCGGTTTATCTGGAACAGGAAAAACAACTTTATCTGCAGATCCAGAGCGTAAATTAATCGGAGACGATGAGCACGGATGGACAAACGAAAATACAGTTTTCAACTTTGAAGGAGGTTGCTACGCTAAAGTAATCAACTTAACAGAAGAAAATGAACCAGACATTTTTAGAGCAATTAAAAAAGGAGCGCTTTTAGAAAATGTGGTTTTTAAAGCTGGAACAAATGAGGTTGATTATGATGATGTTTCTATCACTCAAAATACTCGTGTAAGTTACCCTATTACACATATTGATAATGTACAGCCAGGTTTGGTTGGACATAATCCTAAAAATATATTTTTCTTAACGGCCGATTCTTTTGGAATCTTGCCTCCAATCTCAAGATTGACTCCAGGTCAGGCAGCTTACCACTTTATTTCTGGATACACTGCAAAAGTTGCTGGTACAGAAGCTGGTGTAACAGAGCCTCAACCTAATTTCTCTGCTTGTTTTGGAGCTCCATTTATGCCTTTACATCCAACGCGCTATGCAGAAATGTTAAGCAAAAAAATGAAAGATGCTGGAGTGAAAGTTTGGTTAATCAACACAGGATGGACTGGTGGACCTTACGGAATTGGAAGCCGTATGAAACTGAAATATACTCGTGCTATGATTACTGCTGCATTAAAAGGAGAACTTGATAATGTAGAATATGTTGATCACAAAGTATTTGGAATTGCAAAACCTCAATCTTGTCCAAATGTTCCAAGTGAAATTCTAAACCCTAGAAATACTTGGGAAGACAAAGAGTTATACGATAAAAAAGCATTAGAATTAGCTGGAAAATTCAAAGCTAATTTTGCGAAATTTGAAGAGTTTGCCAATGCTGAAATCTTAGCAGGTGCGCCGATTACAGAATAAAAGGAATGAATTAATTCAAATAAAAAAGCTGTTCAGAAATGAACAGCTTTTTTTGTTTGGTTTCCAATCGCAGTAAAAAAAAATAGACACTGAACACGGAACCGCGACTGAAAACCTTGAAACTTTATTTTTTAGATTCGTCTATACGTTTTTGGATTAAATCCCAAGCATAATAGTGGAAAGTCATTCCGTTGCTCATCGCTACGAAAAGTCCGTTTTTGTATTTTCCACCAAGATTAACGCTAGTTGCATCTGCACCGTCACATTCAACTGTAGAAGTTGGAACTTCCGCTAACAAAGGATGATTGTTTGGGTTTCCTTTTGCGCCTTCTCTTGGATAAACCATAAAAGTATTTGCTTGCTGATTTGATACTAAAAGATATCCTGTAGAATCTGTTTTTTTGTAAATAGCAATTCCTTCGTGATCTGCTTTGAAATCTTTTTGACCAAAGAAAGCCAGTTCTTTATTATCATTTAAAGCTGGATCTGCTTTGTATTTTCTAATTCCAGCCTGCTCATCGCAATAGTATACAAAACCTAACTCGTTATCAACTGCAATAGCTTCGATTTCTTTTTTACCGCTGTAAGTTCCGAATTTGCGAACCACTTTTGCAGCAGCAAATTTTCCGTTTCCAGAAAGTTCATATTGCCATAAATAAGTTCCAGATGGACCAGTTTTTCTTCCAACAATAGCGAAGATCTTTCCGTCAGTTGGACGTGTGTATAAAGAAACTCCCATTGGATCGCGTTGTGCTTCTCCTTCAAAAACAGGAATTCCGCCATTGTCGATTGGTTCTAAATCAGGTAAACTGAAGATTCTGATTCTGTTTTCTTCACACTCTGTTGTAACGGCAACGTCTACTTTTTTTCCGTCAATAATCAATCCATAAGCGATATCAACATTGTTTGGACGTTTTAAAGTAATTGATTTTTTAAGGATTTTTCCATTCAAATCAAAAGCATACAAACCACCGTCTGTGTCTTTATCTGTTCCAACAATAATACTTTTTGAAGCATCTGTTGGATTGATCCAGATTGAAGGATCGTCTGTATCGTGAGGCAAAGCTTCTGTAACTGCTGTTGGTTTTACGGCATTTGGCTGAACCGGAGCTAATTTGTCGTCTTTACAAGCTGTAAATGAAACAGCTAAAAGTAAAAGAGCAACTAAAGATTTATTTTTCATTATATTATATATTTTAATGCAATTAGACAGAGCGTTAAACTCTGTCTAATTTAAGAATTTTAAAAAAGTGCAGATTACAAGTCTAATTTCAATCCGAAATTGTAACGAGCTTGATAATATTCAGCTTGTTTTGTGTGAGCTTCAATTCCTTGGTAGTAACGTAACGGTTGGTTTGTTATGTTATTAGCTTCAGCAAACAAACGCAATTTTGGAGTGATTTTGTAAGCAGCATTCGCATCTAAGAAAAATTGTTTGTCGTAGAAACTATCTTTGTAAGACTCAGAACCTAATTCATCTAAGTAATCAGATGTAAAGTTTGTAGAGACTCTTGCAGAGAAACGTTTGTTTTCCCAAGATAAAGATCCATTAAACATGTGTGGTGCAGTACCAGGAAGGCTAATGTTGTTTCTTTCGTTTCCATCCTCATCAGCAATACCTTTTGCTTTAGATTTTGTGTAAGTATAGTTTAAGTATACAGCAAAACCTTTTAAGAATTTACCAGGTAAGAAATCTAACTGACGTTGTAAAGCAACTTCAAATCCATATACATCAACATTGTCTCCATTTCTTGACTGTAAGAAAGACCAGTTTTCTCCTGCTGGAATTGGGTTTACTTGATTTGGGAAATCTGCAGCAAATTTCGCATCAGTATATTGATTATCGCTGTAGTTGTAAATGAAATCATTTAATCTTTTGTAGAAAACACCTCCAGAGATCAAACCAACAGATTTGAAATAGTTTTCTGCCATGAAATCATAGTTGTATGCGTATGTCGCTTTAAGACCTGGATTTCCAGCTGTAATTTCTTTATCAGCAGCAATATTGTTTACATAAGGCGCAAGTGCATAGTAGTTTGGTCTAGCCAAAGCTGTTGTAGCAGCAGCTCTTAAAACTAAATCTTTTGTTGCGTTGTATTGGAATGAAATACTTGGCAATGCATTTGTGTATGAGTTTGTATTGTTGATTTTGCTTTCTAATTCTTCTTCATCCAATACACGGTTTCCTGTATAATCAATATGAGTATTCTCAACACGAACCCCCATTACCATTGAAAGTTTGTCATTAAAATCTTGATCCCATCTTACGTAAGCAGCAGAAATTCTTTCTTTAGCGTTGTAGTTAACAGCTAAATATTCAGCTGGATCTGTTTCTTTTTCAAATAAAGTAGAATTGTTTAAATCTAAACCTCCTAAATAAGCTGCAGAAGCAAAAGTTCCTGGCACATATTTACTTCCTGGATTAAAATCTTTTCCATCAAAATAAGATGTTGGAACTTGTGATAATAATTCCATATCATCATTGATTGGAGTATAAGAATAGAACATATTGTTTCTTTCTTTTTCTTTCAAACGAAGTCTAAGACCAGTTCTTAATCTTCCTTTTTCACCTGCAATTACAGAGAATGGGAAACGGATGTTTACTTTTGCACCAAATTCGCTTTCGCTAGTTTCGTCTGTGTTTTCAGTAACAGAATCAAATTTAAATTCGTCTGTAGATTCTCCAGCAGTAGTTAATAATGGGAATCTTGGATCAGATAAATCTTGGAACATCTCTAAACCTTTTTGACGGTATTCGATGTAACGCTCACCTGGACGGTATTCTCTCGCTTTTGCATAGTTTGCAGACCAGTCTAAATCTAAAGTAGAGTTGATTAAGTGTTCTCCACGAAGAGAGTAGTTTTGAACTCTTTGATCTTCTAATCTTCTGTTTTTGTTTCTGCTGTTATCTAAACCACCTTTTGTCTGACGTTTTACACGACCTTCAAATCCTGTGATAGTTTCACCATCGTAAATAGCTTCGATATCATCATAAGTAGTTCTGAAACGATTTTCTCTATCATCTCTCCAGTTGTAGATGGCGTTAGCGAAAATAGTATTGTTTTCATTGAATTTATAATCTAAAGCAATAGATCCACTACGACGAATACGTTGTACATCATACTTTCTGATTTCAGCCGCTTGTAAATAATCATTTCCAAATTCATCTCTTACCCATTCGTTTTCGATGTTATCAGAACCATAATCAACATTGTTGTAAGATCCACTCACTACAACTCCTAATTTGTTGTCAATAAAACGATTACCGTAAACGAAACCAGCAGTGTAAGAAGCGTGGTCACGAATTGGCAAATAACCTCCTGCAAGAGTTGCAGAAATTCTTTCTCCGTTTGGAGTTGCTCTTGTAATTAAGTTTACAGAACCTCCAATCGCATCAGCATCCATGTCTGGCGTAAGCGTTTTGTTTACTTCGATTGTAGAAATCATATCAGACGGAATTAAGTCCATTTGTACGTTTCTGTTGTCTCCTTCAGCAGATGAAATTCTGTCACCATTTAAAGTAACTGAGTTCAAAGATGGAGCTAAACCTCTAATAATAATGTTACGAGCTTCACCTTGGTCATTTTGCATTGTGATACCAGGAACACGTTTTAGAGCGTCTCCAACGTTAGCATCTGGAAAACGACCCATTTGATCTGAAGAAATTACGTTTCCGATGTTTTTGTTGTTCTTTTGTTGATTCAGCGCTTTTGCCTGACCTTTTAAGATATCTCCAACAACAACTTCTTTCAATTCATTTTCAGAAGCTTTAAGAGCGAAGTCAATTACGTTGTTTCTTCCTTGCTCTACTTTTATTTCTTGAGTTAAAGTAGTATATCCAATATATTTTACTTCAACTTTGTAAGTTCCTTCGTTAATATTCAATAATTCGAAACGACCGTTATAATCAGAAACGGTGTATTTTTTCTCGCCTACAATTTGAACCATAGCTCCAGGAAGAGGCAGTTTGTCATCGGCATCTAATATCTTTCCAGAGATAATAGCCTTCTGAGCAAAACCTGTAAAGGCGAATAAAAAGAATGCTGTTAATAGATAAAATTTTTTCATTGTGTGTGTTTAGTTTGATTTCGGTTGCGAAACTAAAGCCCTTATATTACTAGAGCCTTGAAAAAAAATTAACATAACGTTATGATTGTCCAGCAAAATTCAAAATCTATTAATGTTTAAATAACACTTAGAGGGCAAATAATTGATTCACAATCAAAAAGAAAATAATATTTTGACTGTAATTGAAAATTTGGCGTTAAATTTGCCGTATCAATCACAATCAAAAATCATCAATCATGTTAAAACAATTTTTTATCCTATGTTCAGGAGTCGACCGAGACATCCTGAAAGACTGCTCAGAAGGCGAACAAACCAAATATGTTGGTATTGGAGCCACTGTATTCTTTACAGCAGTTATGGCCTTTTTGGCTAGTGCTTATGCGCTTTTTACCGTTTTCGATTCTATTTATCCCGCTTTGATTTTTGGATTTGTATGGAGTTTACTGATTTTTAATCTGGACAGATTTATCGTTTCGACCATTAAAAAAAGAGATCGTTTTATGGACGAATTTCTTCAAGCAACTCCACGTATCGCATTGGCAGTCATTATTGCGATTGTAATTTCGAAACCTTTAGAGATTAAAATCTTTGAAAAAGAAATCAATACCGTTTTATTGAAAGAGAAAAACGAAATGGAATTGGCTAATAAAAAGCAAGTTGGAAATTACTTCAAATCAGATTTAGATAAAAATAAAGCTGAAATTGCGGCGCTAAAAGCTGATATCGCAAAGAAAGAGAAAGAAGTAAACGATTTGTATTCTGTTTATATTACTGAAGCCGAAGGAACTACCGGAACTAAGAAATTAGGAAAAGGTCCAGTTTACAAAGAAAAACGCGAAAAACACGATGCAGCGCTGAAAGAATTTACAACTTTAAAGACAACAAATGAAGCTAAGATCGCAGAGAAAGATAAAGCTGGAAAACAATTGCAAGCCGATTTAGACAAAAAAATTTCTCAGACACAGCCAATTATTGAAGGTTTTGACGGATTAATGGCGCGTATCAATGCATTGAATAAACTGCCTTGGTTGCCATCATTTTTTATAATGCTGTTGTTTTTAGCAATTGAAACCTCGCCAATTATTGCCAAATTATTAACGCCAAAAGGAGAATTCGATTTCAAACAAGAAGAAGCCGAAACGGCGATGAAAGCAACGCTGACTCAAAATAAATACAAACGTGAGTTGCTTGTAAAAACTAGTGCCGAAATGCACGATAGAGTTTACGCCGATATTGCCGGAGACAGAGGTTTATTCGAATTACAGAAAAAAAATGCAAAAGAATTGCTGGAATTACAATCGCATAAATTTGTAGAGAAACAGAAAGCGACTTTATAAGTTCAAAGTTGTTAAGTACAAAGTACAAAGTTTAAAAAGAAAAGCCAGAAATAGAATCTCTATTTCTGGCTTTTTTATATTAAACAAAGTCAATAAACTCTGCACTTTGTACTCAGAGCTTTGTACTTTAAAATTACATATAGCTCAAAATCTCTTTTTTATAAGCGTCATATTCTCCTTGCATGATTAAACCATTATCAAGAAGTTTTTTATAATTCTGTAATTTATCGAAAAGTTCTTCTTTAGATAAATCGCTCAATCTACGTTCTCCAGCAGGTTGAGTTGGTTGAACAGGTTGAGTTGGAAGCGGTTCAAAAGTTTCTGTAACAGCAGGAGCAGCTGGTAAAATTTCAGCAAAGCTTGTAACTTCTTCAGCTTCTACTTCTTCGATTTCATCTTCAATTTCTGGTTCAGCTTCTTCCACAATTTCTTGAACTGGAACTGCAGTCTGAACTGGATTTTTCAATAAATCTAATTGCTCTTTAGCATAAGTATACATTTTTCTAGCCTGAATTTTCGGAATATAATCTATAGAAAGAATCAGGTCTGTATCAGTGCTAAATGAAAATTCAGAACCTAAAATGTTTTCTTTTACAAATGCACCTGTAATATCATCCCAAGTATAATCTGTAAAATTCATTGAAAGACCTAAGTTTTTAGGCGTGCAAATAATGATACGTTTATTGGTTAAGATTATACTATCCGGAAAAACAGTGATTGCAGGTTTTTTTTGTACGGCGATGTAGCCAACTTCTTCACCTTTCATCAATAAATCATTAAGTTTCGAAGTTATTTTTTCGATCGCTTTAGGATCTTGTTCTTCGTTCAGAAATTTTTTAAATTGTTCTTTCATTGTTTATTAGTTGCTAAGTTTCAAAGCGGCTGAGCTGCTAAGTATTTTTTCTTACGATGCAAATGTAATGCCTAATTTTCTAATTCAACAATTTCATTTTGAATTTTCTTTGTCAAACTTTTAAAGACCAATTCGTACGAATGATCAATGAGTTCTTTCACGAATTTATCAGGTAAATTTCCGTTTAAAGAAATAGTATTCCAATGCACTTTACTCATATGAAAACCCGGTTGTATTTCGTCATATTCCGCTCGGAGTTCCTGTGCGCGATCAGGATCACATTTCAAGTTTGTCGATTGTTCATTCTTTTCCCATTGCGAAAGAGAAGATAAAGCAAACATTTTTCCGCCCACTTTAAAAACCAAAGTATCTTCATCAAAAGGAAAATGTTCGCTAACTCCTTTTTTTGAAAGACAATATTCGTAAAACGTTTCTAAATTCATAATTGTTTATTTACCAATTTCACCTAAATGTGTGTATTTAAAACCCTTTTCATATTTCAGGCCGTAACCAAAAATACGATCCATTGCAGAATGTGAAAATAAAATAATTCCGGCTAATTGCACAATTTCAATACTTAAATAACAACCAACAGCATAAATTAAAAGCGCAATTCCTTTGTGATGAAAGATGTTATAAAGAAGCGCTCCAACTTTGTTTCCAAAAGCATACCCAATCATCGATAAATCGGGAGCTAAGATTAAAGCTAAAAACCACCACCATTCATAATTTAAGCGGTTGAATAAAAAGATGCCAAGAATAAATAAAGCGACTTCTTCAAGTTTTAAAACTGTTTTCATTTGACTATTTTTTCCATCATCTTTTCGGGATGATTTAGTTTTGTAAATCCGAATTTCTCGTATAAAAAGTGCGCGTCAGTAGTTGCCAATCGCCAGATTTTAACTTCTTGTAATTGAGGATCATTCATCATCGTTTCAATTAAAATAGATGAGAATCCTTTTCCGCGATGTTCTTCTGTAATGAAAACGTCCATTAAATAAGCAAAAACGACATAATCAGTTATCACACGCGCAAAACCAACTTGTTTATCATCTAGATAAATTCCAAAACAAACAGAAGCATCGATTGTGCGCTGAACTTCTTCCATTGTTCGTCCTGCGGCCCAATAAATGTCTTTTAAAAAGTTTTGGATGAATGGAACGTCGAGTTTTGTTTTATCTGTAGAGACTGTTATCATAGGATTTTTTTGCCACGAATTACACGAATTTTCACTAATTTCTTTTTTATTTTGCGACAGATTAAAGTATTAAAAATGATTTAATCTGTGAGAATCTTTTTAATCTGAGGCAAAAAATAATTCGCGAAAATTCGTCTAATTCGTGGCTAACTTTTTTAAATTTTATATAATATCGGCTTGCTCGGACTAGCATCATTTTCAAACGAAGCAATTTGAAGATTTAGAATATAATTTCCATCTTCAATTTCGTCTGCAACATAAATCATTTCTGTAATTGTGGCATTTAATCTCGCGTCTGAATTTAAGTTTAAAGTATCTTTTACATTCCAAAACGCCTTGTGAGCCAATAATTTTCCTTCATCATGTTCTTTATCCACACTTGGCAAATCAATCAATAAATGTTGAATTTCGCTTTCGCGGATAAAAATTGCAACTTCTTCACTTAAATAAGGCGGATTTGTATTCGAATATTTTCTTGATTTTTTATCCAGTTCATTTGGAATTGTTCTGATGATCAAAGCTTCGTTTGTCATACTGAGCGAAGTCGAAGTGCTCAACGCATTTTCAATTTGCTCTTTCGTAATCACAAAATCATCCCCAATTTTTTCAGGTTCAATCGTAATCAATTTTGCAGTAAAGAAAAACTGTTTCAACGATTGATTAATACTATAAAAATCATTCGTTATATGTCCCAAACATTCCGTGTGCGTTCCGTGCCCATGCGGATTGAAGAAAATATTATTAAAATTTGTAGATGATTTTCCTTCAGAAACCTTCCCAATCCAGTCGCCAAAAACAACAGGTTCAATAGAAGGTTTTTCGATATACCAAGCAATTGGGTTTTCGTCGGTATTGGTTAAAGGAATTGAGATATCAATGGGTTTTGATAAGTCTATTTCAAAAATTTCACCATTGTGTTTTATTGTGGAAAACATATTTGAATACTTTTTAATGATTATCGAAAATTGAGCACCATTCAGAATAATAATTTCCTGCCCAATTTTTCATGTTTTTAAAATACCACTTTGCAGCATTTTCAGCAAGATTAAAACCATTTTCGTCATCTATTATAGATTCCTCTTCAAAGTTTGTTAAAGCATGGTGAATTGCGGCACTGCAAAGAAGAAATTGACCAATAGAGTCAGCTATTGTTTCGCCATAATCCCAACTTCCAGCCCCATGCATTAGTTTTTGTATTCCATTCTCTGGATGACTTAAATCTATTATAACTGGATCTGCGCCTTCATCAGCAAGAATAAAAAAGCTTTCATTCCAATCTTCAATTTTTGTGTTTTTTACTGGGTTGAAATTATAGCCATCTTGTTTAAATTTTAGATTATCAACACCATAAATGCATATTGGATTCCCTACTGTCGTGAAATAAAAATCGTTTAATGAGGCAAAATTAGTGATGTATTCTTTCAAAGAATCTGGAATTGCAACTCCAAACTCATTTTCTAATCTTTCAACATGATTTTGGTTTTTTGATTTCCCAAATGAAAATTCTTCATTTGTGTTCCAAAATTTTTTTATTTCTAAAATGGCTGTTTCTAAATTCATTCTTTTAAGATTTGTTTTACGAATTTAAATAAAACAAATCACTAGCAATTCCATCCGTTAAAAATTTTCCTTTTGGAGTTGGTTTTAAGATGTTGTTTTCAATTGAAAGCAAATCATCATTTAAGAATTTTTGAGCTTGTTTTTGAAGATAGTTCAGATAATCCAAACCAAATTCTTTTTCAATTCTTTCTAAAGAAACGCCCCAAATCGTTCTTAGTCCCGTCATAATATATTCATTATAACGATCAGAAATCGTTAAAATTTCAGTTTCAATAGGAAGTTCATTGTTTTGAATTGCTTTGATGTAAAGCGAATTATTAGCAATATTCCAACCTCTTTTTTTGCCGTCATAACTATGCGCAGAAGGACCGATTCCGATGTATTTTTTACCCAGCCAATATGCCGAATTGTTTTTAGAAAAATAATTCTCCTTTCCAAAATTCGATAATTCGTAATGAATAAAGCCGTTATTTTGAAGCATTTCAACCAAAATCATAAAATGGTTTGAAGCGACTTCGTCTTGAGGTTCGGCGATTTTTCCAGTTTGAATTAATTTGCTTAAAGCTGTTTTCGGTTCAACAGTCAAAGCATAACTCGAAATATGCGGAATACCAAAATCTAAAGCCGTTTGAATATTCTGTCTCCACATTTCGTCGCTCATTCCCGGAATTCCGTAAATCAAATCCAAAGAAATGTTGTGGAAATATTTAGTGGCTTCTTCTAGACATTTTTTGGCTTCCGCCGAATTATGAGCACGATTCATCATCTTCAAATCATCTTCATAAAAAGACTGAATTCCAATGCTTAAACGATTTATCGGACTTTTAGATAATTCTAAAATTCTCTCAGCAGACAAGTCATCAGGATTTGCTTCCAGCGTAATTTCAGGATTTTCAACGACTTTATAATTCTTGTAAACTTCAGAAATCAGAAAGTTAATTTCTTCATTACTAAGAACAGAAGGCGTTCCTCCGCCAAAGTATATCGTTTCAATGATATTGTCATCCTGAGAGGAGTCGAAGGGTTTGCGCATGCCAATTTCTTTAGCCAAAGCCAAAACCATATCGTCTTTCTTTTTCATTGAAGTCGAAAAATGAAAGTCGCAGTAATGGCAAGCCTGCTTGCAAAAAGGTATGTGAATGTAGATGCCCGACATTTTTAATTAGATAATTAGAAAATGTGTCAATTAGATAATTTATTCGTTGTCTACAGAATTATCTAATTATCAAATTTTCTCATTGACACATTATTTTTTCACTCGATCCTCATTCTGTTTTACAAAAGCATCCCAACCAGAATAACTTTTTCCTGCAATAACTTTTCCTGAATTAAAATGATGGCAAACCGCAGCTGCCAAACCATCTGTTGAATCGAGATTTTTTGGTAATTCTTTTAAACCTAAAAGCTGTTGCAGCATTTTAGCAACTTGTTCTTTGCTGGCATTTCCGTTTCCAGTAATCGCCATTTTTATCTTTTTAGGTTCGTATTCCGTAATCGGAATTCCTCTTGAAAGTCCCGCTGCCATGGCTACACCTTGCGCGCGTCCTAATTTCAACATCGATTGAACGTTTTTACCGAAGAAAGGAGCTTCAATAGCAATTTCGTCAGGACAATGCGTTTCGATTAATTCGATAGTTCTTTCAAAAATAATTCTTAGTTTTTGGTAATGATTGTCGTATTTGGAAAGTTGCAATTCGTTCAATTGCAGAAATTCCATTTTTTTATTGATTACTTTAATCAATCCAAAACCCATAATTGTCGTTCCAGGGTCAATACCTAATATGATGCGTTCTTGTGTCAAGAGGTTTTTTGTTTCAAGTTTAAGGTTTCATGTTTAGAAAATAGGCACATTTTCTAATTCTCAAATTGCCACATTTGCATTACTTTTGCGACATGATTTCAATTCCACACAAAGCTAAGCAATTCCTTGTTCTTCTAGTCAAACTTTTGATTGTAGGTGGCGCATTTTATTTTATTTACAATCAGCTGGCAAATAACGACAAACTAGATTGGAACAAATTCATTGTTTTGTTTAAGAAAAACCAATCGGTTTTAGGAGTTGGATTCATTTTACTTTTGAGCGTTTTGAACCGTTATTTCGAGATTTTGAAATGGCAGAATCTGGGGCAAGTAATTCATAAAATATCGGTTTACGAAGCTACAAAACAGGTTTTAGCAGCTTTAACAGCCGGAATTTTTACGCCAAATGGAGTAGGAGAGTACGCTGGAAAAGCATTGTATTACCCAAAATCTGAAGCAAAAAGAGTAGTTTTCTTAAACCTAATTTGCAACGGAATCCAGATGATTTTAACCATCATTTTTGGAATTTTCGGATTGCTTTATTTCAACGCTCAATTTAATGTAATTACAAGCAAAACAGTTCTTATTCTCTTTGGCGGATTTGTATTGCTTCTGATTATTTTATTTTCCATTAAAAAGATAAAAATAAAAGGATATTCGATTGAAAAACTGATTCATAAAATCAATGAAATTCCAAAAACGGTTCATCAAAAAAACATCTTTTTAGGGATCTGCCGTTACTTGGTTTTTTCGCATCAATACTATTTTTTGTTTTTAGGTTTTGATGTCGATTTGCCTTATTTAACATTAATTGCAGCAATTACCTCAGTTTACTTTTTGGCGTCTTCATTGCCAACATTTCAGTTTTTAGATTTTGCTGTAAAAGGAAGTGTGGCCATTTATTTCTTCGGAATTCTTGGTGTAAACGAGTGGATTGTTATTTTCATCAGCACTTTAATGTGGTTTTTAAACGTAGTTCTTCCAGTGGTTTTAGGAAGTTATTTTGTGCTGAATTTTAAAACTAAAACCACAGAATGATTTTCGGATTATTCTTCATATTAGCCATTTATCTCATTAGTATTACTTTGCTTATTTATGGTTTTTTCAAAGTAAAAAGATACCAAAAAACTGATTTAGAACCCAAAACTAGCTTTACCATAATAGTTCCGTTTCGAAACGAAAAAGAGAACCTGCCAATACTTTTAGAGAGTTTTTCTGCTTTAAATTATCCAAAAGATTTGTTTCACGTTATTTTGGTTGATGATAGTTCAGATGAAAAATTTCAGGTTTCAGGTTTCAAGTTTCAAGTTTCCCAAATCGACAATATTCGGGTTTCAAATTCTCCCAAAAAAGATGCGATTACAACCGCAATGCACCATGTAAAAACCGATTGGGTTATTACTACAGATGCCGATTGTATTGTTCCAGAAAACTGGCTTTTAACTTTTGACAATTATATTCAGCAAAATAATATTTCGATGCTTGCGGGCGCTGTAACATATAACTGCGGAAACTCTTTTTTAGATCATTTTCAGCAGTTGGATTTAACGAGTTTGCAAGGCGCGACGATTGGAAGCTTTGGCTTGAACAAAGGATTTATGTGTAACGGAGCTAATTTTGCTTACACGAAATCATTGTTTGAAAACTTAAACGGTTTTGAAGGAAATGACAAAATAGCCAGCGGAGATGATGTTTTTTTACTTCAAAAAGCAACTGAAAAATTCCCAAAAGAAGTTCATTATTTAAAAGCTCATGGTGCCATTGTAACTACGAAACCAACAGAAAACTGGAAAGGATTGTTTCATCAAAGAGTGCGTTGGGCGGCTAAAACTAGTTCGTATAAAAGTACTTTTGGTAAATTTTTGGGTTTGATTGTTTTCTTTGGAAATCTGAGTTTTGTAATTGGATTTTTCCTTCTGCTTTTCGGAATTTGGTCGTATCCGATTTTTGTGATTTTTGCTTTTTCGAAGTTTGCAATTGATTTTGTTTTGCTTTCAATAACCAATCAATTTTTGACAAAAAGTAGAATTAAAAGCCTTTTGCTGAGTAGTTTGTTATATCCGTTTTTTAGCTCGACTGTGGCTTTGTACAGTTTGTTTGGTTCTTACGAATGGAAAGACCGTGAGTTTAAAAAATAACTTCTTCTGAAAATGAATGCCCTAGCCCTGATGGGAGCGGCATCCTTTTGTGGTGGGGGTTCACCACAAAAGATATAGCGTACAGCAGGAATCAGCTCCTGATAAAACTACTTTTTTTCTTTTGCTTTTATAATGACCGGCAGAATAAATTGCGTTTTTACTGGAATACCGCGCTTTATGGCTGGATTTACTTTAGGAAAATCAATCAGACGCGCGTGTAGAATGCTGTCGATTTTGATGGTGTCGTAAACTACGGTGTCTTTAGGAAATTCAGGTTCAAATTTCATCGTTGAGTTTGGAAAAACGGTTACTTTTACTTCTATCGTATCCAATTCTGGATATAAAATCGATAAAGTATCAACGTTAAGTTTTTCTTGAATAAGGTTCGACATGACTTCAAAAAAGCATTGCTGGCGAAGTTTTTTATCGGCAATTTTATCGCAATCTGGAACAGAAGGATATTCGTCAACTTCTTTCCAATTGATTGATTTTAATTCTTTCTGAAGTAACTCTTTTTCAGACGGAACCTGCTTCTCAAAATATTGACAAGAATGAAAAGTTACGCATATAAAAAGAAGAAAAAACTGCCTCAAGATTTGGATGTTGAATGAATGAACAAAAATACGATTTACTTTTTTTAGAATCTTTCGATTACTTTTGAATCTTAAACTTTGCGAGAATACATTTTTGGGGATTTGTATAGCAAAGAATAAAAATAGTAATTTGTAAGAACAAATTTATCAAAAAAATATGGATTTATTACTGCTCATTCTTGGTTTTATATGTATGATTGTTGGCATTTTTGGAAGTTTTATTCCTGTTCTTCCAGGTTTGTCCAGTTCTTGGGTCGGATTGCTTTTGCTGTATTTAACCAAAACCGTAGAAAACAATTACTGGGTTCTCGGAATCACTTTTGTTCTCATGGTCATCATTACTATATTAGATTATGTTATTCCGTCTAGAGGGACTAAAAAATTTGGCGGAAGTTCTTATGGAGTCTGGGGAACCAACATTGGATTGATTGTCGGAATCTTTGCACCTATCCCGTTTGGAGTGATAATCGGTCCATTTTTAGGGGCTTTCATAGGAGAATTAATGTACGACTCCCAAGATCACAAACGAGCGTTAAAAGCGGCCACTGGATCGCTATTAGGATTTCTCGCTTCGAGTTTTGTTAACTTTCTCTTTACAGTGGTTTATTTGGGTATATTTTTGAATGTCGCATGGGAATATCGAAACATTTTTTTTTAATTCTATAACATTTTCAGCTTTTTAGCGTTGTCTGTAAAAATAAATATCAAACTTTTCTTAACTTTTTTTGTTTTGTGTTTGAGTACGAAATGGTTGAGTTTACTAGTGTTAAGACGTTTTTAGTGTTAACGACGGGTTATTAAGAGGGTAAATTTTTAACTTAATTTTTGGAAATGTTAAAATATTTTATATTTTTATCACGATAAACGATAAAAAGCCTCATTTTGTCGATTATTTTAAATCAGTATAAATAATCATTTTTTAAGTTATGAGTATGACCCCAAACCTACAAATTGAACTTAGACGCTTTATTTCTTCTAATGTTGTCTCCAAGTTAAACAAGTTTTATTTTGAGAATGATGCACTTTTAATAAAGGGAATAGACGTCTCGATCGGTACAATTTTAATGGGACTCTACAACAAAGCCGAAGAATCTGATTTTTACTCTGAAATCGTTTCGTTAATCCAAGAAGATTCTACTTTTTACCAAGAAATAGATTTTAATGCAGGCAGAATTTTATCAGTCGACGACTGTTACCGTTTGGAAGGAAATGTTTTACTGAAAGAACTCTTCTCAAACAAAAAAGGAAGAATTTCAGAAATGGTTTCAAACGAAGTTGGTATAAAAAGCGAAACTGCCAGAGAAATACTTAACTTTTCAGCATTACTTGTAATGTCTTACTTGAGAAACAATCTTCAATTAATAGAAAGTTTAAAACTCCTTTTAGAAGATCAAAAAAGAGACATTTTAAACAGCATTCCTCCCGGAATCAAAATCATCCTAGGTTTTTCATCTTACGAAACTGTAGAAGATAAAAACCAATCTATCGGAAGATCTATTTTTACCCTTTTCGGACATAATTTCTTTAGTTTCTAAAAATAAAAAATCCCATTTTCTAAGAAAACAGGATTCATTTATAATTTAAATTTGAAAAGCAATTATATGTTTTTCAAATTGATAATTTCTTGATCGGTCAAAAAGCGCCAGTTTCCGCGAGGAAGATTCTTTTTGGTTAATCCAGCAAAAGAAACTCGGTCAATACGCAATACATTGTATTCGAAAGATTCAAAAATAGCACGCACCACTTTTACGTTAGCAGTACGCAGTTTAAGACCAACTTCACTTTTTGGTTCATTGTCAATGTAGCTTACTTCTTCAACAAAAACGCGGTGTCCGTCAAGAACTAAACCTTTGCTGATTTTTTCTAAATCTTCAAATTTCAAGTTTTTATCTAAAGAAATCTGATAGATTTTAGAAGATTTCTGATTTGGTAAAGTAAACTTACGAATCATATCAGTATCGTTTGTAAACAATAGTAAACCAGTAGTATTCTTGTCCATTCTTCCAACAGCACCAATTTTAGCGTTTGTTGCACCACGAACAAGCTCTAAAACGTTACGGTATTCTTGCCCTTCATCAAAAGCAGTCGTAAAGTTTTTAGGTTTATTCAATAAAATATATTCTTTCTTTTCAGGAGTTAGCGTAACACCGTCAAAGTTTACAACATCATTCAGTTTTACCAAATAACCCATTTCGGTAACTACATTACCGTTTACTTTTACATTTCCAGACTGAATGTAAATGTCAGCATCACGACGCGAACAAACACCAGAATTAGAGATGTACTTGTTCAAACGAATTTCATCTGAAGCTTTTTGTCTCTTTGCCGGCTGATTTTGTTTTCTAAATTTTTCAGCTGCTGCTTCCTGTGCTGCCTTAACTTCAGGTTTTACTTTTTTAGGCCCTTGCGCGCGCTTAGCCATAGGAGGTTTTGGCTTGCTAGAGTTTGGTCTTGAGCTATTTGGTCTAGATCCGCCTCTTTTATTATTGCCTTCCTTGTTGTTCATAGAATCATTAATTTGTGCAAAGATAGTTTTTTCCTGCTAATAAAACTTAAGTTCATTGTTCTTAGATTAATAGCATTGATTTTTAAATAGTTTAGAAGCATTAGAATTGGCTTCTTTTAAATATTTTGTAGAAATAAAAACCTTAATAATTAGAAATCAATTCCCTTCCGTGCCACAAAACACTAGGATTGATTAGAACAATGCAAAAAACGCCAGAAACGATCAGGAATTTTAAAACATTATGAAGTCTTAAAAACTGTTCTTTAGAATTGGATTTCCATAAATAAATCAGGAAAAAAAGTAGAATTCCGAAACAGACATAAAAGTAGATATCCATGTAACCAACGTCGTAGATATTCACCAAAACATACACCGGTATGATGGTCAAAATGGTCAAAGCAGTTATGATTTGTTTAGAAATCTTTTCTCCATACAAAACTGGAATTGTTCTATAATCCGTCACTAAATCGCCTTTTAGATTTTCCAAATCTTTAATCATTTCGCGAACAAGCAAAAGTAAAAACAAGAAAACCGCATGCGCCGAAATCACCACAAAATGACTCATATGATTCTCAATTTCTTCAAACGAAATCTTATTGTAGAAATAAAGTAAAATGGCAAAAAACGGAGTAACAGCAAGCAATGCCGACATTAGGTTTCCAATAATTGGGTATTTTTTGATTTTATGAGAATAAAACCAAATCATAAAAATGTAAACCGAAAAGAACAAAAAAGCGCGCCAAGAAACAATTCCTGCCATTAAAACAGCTAGGAAATTCAAACCGAAATAAACATTCAGTTTTGTTTTCTGACTTACTAAACGATCCAACATCGATTTGTTTGGCCTGTTGATTAAGTCTTTCTGACTGTCGTAAAAATTATTGATAATATAACCCGAAGCAATTGTAACAGCCGAAGCAAAAACAATTAGAAACAAATAAAAATCCAGCAGAATATCCAGCGCTCTAATTTCTGGAGCAAGTATAAAAATTGCCGATAAATATTGTGCTAAAACAATAATTGGAATGTTATAACCTCGAACCACAGAGAACAGACTAACAATTTTCATCATTAAAAGTTTGTGCTGTCTGCTTAACATATACAATAGTTTTGTGTAGGATTAGATTGCGGAAGTTAAAAAGATATTTTGATTTTAGGGATTTCAAATTGTTTTTTTAACAATTCTTTAGACCCGAAAATGCAAATCAAAAAAATACTTTTCATCAATTTTTATTCTGAAATAATTTGATGAAAAGTATTTAGTTGTTTTTATAAAAGTAATTAGAATTGATAAACAACCTCTAATTTATAATCTTTTAAAGAAGCTTTAGCGCGTTCTAAATCTTCGGTGAAACCAAGAATATAACCGCCTCCGCCAGAACCGCAAAGTTTTAGGTAATAATCGTTGGTGTCAATTCCGTGTTGCCAGATTCCGTGAAATTGTTCTGGAATCATTGGTTTAAAGTGATTTAAAACAACTTTAGAAAGCTTTTTAGTATTGGTAAACAAAGACTTCATGTCGCCATGTAAGAAATTGTCAACGCAAGCATCAGTGTATTTTACAAATTGGTTTTTCAACATTGCACGGAAACCTTTGTCTTTTAGGTTTTCCATGAAAATGCTTACCATCGGAGCCGTTTCGCCCACAATTCCTGAATCTAGCAAAAATACAGCGCCTTTTCCGTCAAAACTTTGAGTTGGAATTCCAGTCGCTTCGATATTATCTTTAGAATTAATCAAGATCGGAATGCTCAAATAACTGTTTAAAGGGTCTAAACCAGAACTTTTCCCATGGAAAAAGCTTTCCATTTGAGAAAATATATTTTTTAACTGTAATAATTTTTCGCGAGTCAGATTCTCTAAAACGGTGATTTTGTTTGTGGCGTATTTATCATAAATAGCAGCAACAAGCGCTCCGCTGCTTCCAACGCCGTATCCTTGCGGAATACTAGAATCGAAATACATTCCAGTTTCGACATCATTTTTTAAAGTCTCCAAGTCGAAAGTAACCAATTCTGGTTGCTGTGTATGAAGAACTTCAAGGTAAGAAGCAAAACTTCTTAAGCTTTTGTTAGATGAGATTGCTTCTTCAGTAGGCTCTTCGCTTTTCTTCAAAGCGCCATTGTAAAAATTATAAGGAATAGAAAGTCCTTTAGAGTCGCGAATAATTCCGTATTCTCCAAAGAGTAATATTTTTGAGTAAAATAAGGGTCCTTTCATAATTTATTTAATGTCTTAATCTTTATTTATTCGGGGCTGAAATACTATTTTTTGAATCTAAAATTTAACTAAAGATACGCAAAATTACAATGCAATTGCACCGCTTCCAATTTTGTCGCAAATGTACTGACCATTCTGACAAAAAACAACTAATTCGTCCTGAATAAATTGTAATACTTTTTCGCTAACGTTTTCAGGATAAAGTACATGAACATTTGCTCCAGCATCTAGCGTAAAACATACTGGAATCTGAGTTTCATTTCTAAATTTCCAGATTGCATTTATGATTTGCAGTGTATTTGGTTTCATCAAAATATAATATGGCATCGAAGTCATCATCATAGCGTGCAATGTCAAAGCTTCACTTTCTACAACTTTGATGAATTCGTCTATATTCCCATTTTCAAAAATGGCAATTAATTTATCTAGATTTTCGTGTGCTTGCGCAAAACGTCTTTCAGCATACAGATGATTGTGCATTAAATCGTGACCAACCGTACTAGAAACTTGTTTTTCACCTTTATCAACCAATAAAATGGTATCTTGGTAATTCTTAAAATTTTCATGAATTGTATACGGAAATTCAACACCAAATAAATCCGTGCTTCCTTCAATATTTGCCTGATTTCCCCAAACTACAATATTTCCTTTTACGCTTCGGCAAGCGCTTCCAGAACCTAAACGAGCCAAAAATGAAGCTTTTTGATAGAAATAATCTTCCGTCATTTCTGGGTTTAGTTTTCTTTCTAAACTCATAAAATTCATTGCCAAAGCAGCCATTCCAGAAGCCGAAGAAGCGATTCCAGAACTATGAGGGAAAGTATTTTGAGTATCAATTGTAAAATGATAGTCTTTCAAAAACGGCAGATAAACTTCAATTCTTTCTAAAAACTTCTGAATCTTTGGTTTGAAATCTTCTTTTGGTTTCCCTTCAAAAAGTAGATCAAAAG
>NZ_JBHNPP010000039.1:0-34810 GCF_042436695.1 Flavobacterium sp. HJSW_4 | reverse complement strand
TGTAAGCCAAATCAAAATGAACTCCTTCAATTAATAAATCGGTTGAAACGACTACTTTTTTGTCTTTAAAATCAAGAACGGCAGCATCATCGCCAATACTTTTTAAAGTAGACTCTTGAGTAACATCAAAGTTTTTGGTTAAATGGTCAATTAAACCGAATTCGCCTAATTGAGCTATACTAGTTCTCTGCTGATTTTTATCTTCAATCATTTCTGTTAAGTTCCAAAGTTATTAAGTTGCAAAGGTACAAAAGGTTTTTTTAAAGATACTAAGATTCTGAGATGCTAAGGTTCTAAGTTTTTTTCTGATATTTTTATTCTGTAGAGGCGTATTACAGTGTGTCTACGCATGGTGAATGAAAAAAATGAAAATTATTTTTTGCTGCTGACAAACTGTTGTCACCGGCCCATTCTACTTTTGAAGTATTAAAAATATTTAAACTTTAAAACCATGAAAACATTAGCTGCACAAGTTATTACACAAGAAGATTTATTGAAACATTGGCAAGGTCATAGAGCTTTAACACGTCGTGTAATTGAAGTTTTTCCAGAAAAAGATTTCTTCGAATTTTCAATAGGAGGAATGCGACCTTTTGCAAAATTAGTTGACGAACTTTTGGCAATTGCTGGACCAGCAATGAAAGGAATTGTAAATAGAGACGCTCAGCCATACAAAGAGGCCGAAGAAAAATTAATTTTCAAAGCACAATATCTTGAAAAATGGGATCAGGCTACAGAGGAAATCAATAAATATTGGGAACAGCTGTCTATTGAAGATTTTAGCGAGACTTTTAATTTATTTGGTCAATATGAATTTCCGATTATCCATAATATTTTGTACTTTGTTGATAATGAAGTTCATCACCGTGGACAAGGTTACGTTTATTTAAGAGCTTTAAATATCGAACCACCATTTTTCTGGGAAAGAGAATAAGCATTTCTAATCTTCATTCATTTAAAAATTAAAATTATAAGATTATGAGTTTAAAAAGAATAATGTCGAATTATGCAGATTATAATTTATGGGTAAATCAGCAATTTGTGAATTGGCTTTCGCCGAAATCAGATGAATTGCTTAATGCCGAAGTGCCGTCAAGTTTTTCTACAATTATGAAAACGCTCGATCATATCTGGTCTACTGAAGAATATTGGTTTTCTGTCATTTCCGAATCTTCATTATCTGAAAAGAAAGAAGAGAGCGAATTATCGAAAGAAGAAATATTTGCCGGATTATTAAATTCGTCTACAAAATTGAAACATCTTATAAACTCATTATCTGAAGAAGATTTGATGAAAGAAGTTAAAATCGTAAATCCGTGGTTCGAATGCGAACTGCCAATTTCTGAATATTTAATTCAAGTGATCAATCATGGAACTTACCATCGAGGACAAATTGTAACGATAGGGCGAAATGTTGGAATTACAGATGCCTCAAACACCGATTATAATTTTTATAATGTTGTGAAGGCAAATCAATAACTAAAAAACTCCCAAAGATGAAACGAATCTTTGGGAGTTTTTTTATAAAAGCCTTTGTCTATTGATTTCTAATAATTCTAAAACTCTTGTTTTTAAAGATTCAGGTTCTAGAATTTTTGCATAATCTCCAAACATTAAAAACCATCGCGGAAAACCATCTTGCAGGCTATGCGACATAAACGTCATTTCGATTTCGTCACCGATTTCTTTTTGAGAAATAAAACCGTGATATTTCCTTTCGGAAGCTAAGTATCTTGCGATTTTTTTCTGAACCAAAATTCGAACTTTTGTTGTCGGAATCTTATCTGATTTGGTTAAATAAGTTTCCAGAGGATCGTGTTCGATTGTAAAATCAAGATCTGTTTTTTTTATTCCCTGAATTCTATCGGTTCTAAACTGGCGGTAATCTTTTCTCAAATGGCAATAACCTAGAAAATACCAATTGTTATTATCGTGAAAAACGCCGACAGGTTCTAAATTCCGTTGCGTAGTTTCTTCTTTTTCAAAAGTTTTGTAGGTTAAAAGAATTTGCTTTTTCTCAGCAATTCCTTCAAAAAGAACAGCCAAAGTATTGGGCGAATTATCATTAAACATCGGTTCTGCATCTTGCATTACAATTCTCGATTCGATGTTCGAAAGATAATCTTTGTCGTTGCTTCTCAAAACCGATTTCAGTTTGTACATCGCCGATGCGTAATGTGTTCCCAAAGAAGGATCTGTAAACTTTTGCATCAGTTTTTCGGCGGCAATAAAACTGCTGACTTCTTCACGCGTAAACATAACGGGAGGAAGACGATATCCGTCCATTAAAGCATAACCAACTCCTGCTTCACTATAAATCGGAACTCCAGAAGCTTCTAAAGTTCGAATATCTCTATAAATAGTTCTTAAACTGCACTCAAAACGATCGGCTAATTCTTGCGCTTTGACAATCTTTTTAGATTGCAATTGGATAAGAATAGCGACAATTCGGTCAAATCGTTTTGGGGTTTCGTCAAGCATTTTTCTTCTAGGTTCAAAGGTTCATAGGCTCAAAGTTACAAAGGTTTAATCTTTATATAAATAAAAAAGCTGTTCCAAATTGAAACAGCTTTTCGATTATTAAATCGCAAAAAAATTAAAATCGATACAATAATCCAAATTGAGGTTGGTCGAAGATATTTTCAAATAAATTGATATTTAATTGGAAAGTATCAGACGATGGGCCGTTTTCTGGAGATACGCTATTGTAGGCTAAAACGTTTGCCAGAACAAAAGTTACTGCAATATTTTTGGTTACAAAGTAATTTAACCCTACACTAATATCTGCAGTTAAACTGTTGTCAGTATCACTTCCTGCTAAAGGTGTTTCGGTTTTATTTCTTCCAAAACCTAAACCAGCTTCAGCATAAGTTTTTAAACGTTTTTTGTCTAATTCTAAAAAGTAATAACGTGCAAAAGCCCCGGCTCCAAATACATTGGTTTCAATGCCTGTTGCTTCTTCTTTATTGCTAGAATAATTTAGTTTTGCACCAACTGCAAATTTATCATTTAGCAAATAGCCAAACTTTGGACTAAAGCCATAATAATCATTTTCGCCTCCTGTACTAATTTTGATTGAACCTTCAAGAAACATATCGCCTTGTTGAAAAGTTACCCCTTTTGCAGAATTCATTTCAGCTTCAGCTTGATCTTCTTGGGCGTTTGCAAAACAAAAGGTAAAAAGTGCTAAAATAACTGATAATTTGGTTTTCATAATCTTACATATTTAATGGTTTGTAAGATTAAAAATACATTTCTTGATTTTAAAAGGGCTTCAGTTTAGTCAAACGCGTTAACAATGAACTTATTAAGTTAAAAATTATATAATTTTGTAAGTTTTGTCTTTTTAATTTTACTTTCATATTAACAAAAAACCCGATAACATAAGTCATCAGGTTTAGTATATATTCTATTTCTTTCTTCTATTCTCTAAAGAAAAGACTAGTCATTCAATTTCAAAACAGCCATAAATGCTTCTTGCGGAATCTCAACGTTTCCTACTTGACGCATACGTTTTTTACCTTTTTTCTGTTTTTCAAGAAGTTTACGCTTACGCGAAATATCTCCACCGTAACATTTTGCGGTAACGTCTTTACGAAGTGCTTTAATAGTTTCACGAGCGATAATCTTAGCTCCAATTGCAGCTTGAATCGGAATGTCAAATTGTTGTCTTGGGATAAGTTCGCGTAATTTCTCGGTCATTTTTTTACCGATGTTGTACGCGTTGTCTTCGTGTATCAATGCAGAAAGCGCATCGACAGTTTGAGCATTCAAAAGAACGTCCAATTTAACTAATTTAGAAGTTCTCATTCCGATTGGAGAATAATCGAAAGAAGCATAACCTTTAGAAACTGTTTTTAAACGATCGTAGAAATCGAATACAATTTCCGCCAAAGGCATATCAAAATTCAACTCAACTCTTTCAGTTGTTAAGTATGTTTGGTTGGTAATTAAACCACGTTTTTCGATACATAAACTCATTACGTTTCCAACGAAATCAGCTTTTGTAATGATAGTCGCTTTAATAAATGGCTCTTCAACTCTGTCAAGTTTTGAAGGCTCTGGTAAATCTGACGGATTGTTTACTACTAATGCAGTTTCTGGATGTTTCTTAGTATAAGCTAAGTACGAAACGTTAGGAACCGTAGTAATTACAGTCATATCGAATTCGCGCTCTAAACGTTCTTGGATAATTTCCATGTGAAGCATTCCTAAGAATCCGCAACGGAAACCAAATCCTAACGCCGCAGAACTTTCAGGACTAAAAACTAATGAAGCGTCATTCAATTGTAATTTTTCCATTGATGAACGTAAGTCTTCATAATCTTCTGTGTCAACTGGATAAATACCCGCGAATACCATTGGTTTTACGTCCTCAAAACCAGTAATCATATTGGTTGTTGGCACTTTTGCATCAGTAATCGTATCACCAACTTTTACTTCACGAGCTTCTTTAATTCCAGAAATCAAATAACCAACGTCCCCTGCAGAAACTACATTTTTCGGAACTTGATTTAATTTTAAAGTTCCAATTTCGTCTGCAAAATATTCGTTGTCTGTAGCCATGAATTTAATTTTCTGGCCTTTTTTGATTTCACCGTTTACAACTCTAAAGATTACCTCAATTCCACGGAATGGATTGTAAACTGAGTCAAAAATCAAAGCTTGTAATGGCTCTTCTGGATTTCCTTTCGGAGCTGGAATTTTTTCGATAATGGCAGCAAGAATGTTCTCAACACCAAAACCAGTTTTTCCAGAAGCATGAATAATATCTTCTAATTTACATCCAAGTAAATCGATAATATCATCACTAACTTCTTCTGGATTAGCGCTTGGCAAATCGACTTTGTTTAAAACAGGAATAATTTCCAAGTCGTTTTCAAGAGCTAAATATAAGTTTGAAATCGTTTGTGCTTGAATACTTTGTGCCGCATCAACAATCAAAAGCGCACCTTCGCAGGCAGCGATCGATCTTGAAACCTCGTATGAAAAGTCAACGTGCCCAGGAGTATCAATTAAGTTTAAGATATATTCTTCGCCTTTGTATTTGTATTCCATCTGGATGGCATGACTCTTAATGGTAATTCCACGCTCACGCTCTAAGTCCATGTTGTCAAGCAATTGCGCTTTTTCTTCACGAGCTGTAACGGTTTGTGTTGCGCCAAGTAATCGGTCTGCCAATGTACTTTTACCGTGGTCAATGTGTGCAATAATGCAAAAATTACGTATCTTCTTCATTTTAATATATCAGTTCTCTAAACGAGTTTAAGTATTTTTTGGGTCTATAACAGCCTAAAGGAATTGCTTTAAAGCATGTTATTAAGGCGCAAAGATAGCGCAAAGTTTTGGATTCTGGAATCTAGTTGTAGGATAGTTGAGCGTAAAGAATTAAAAATGGCATTAAAATTCAAAATTGAATCCTTTTTCTGTTAATTTCTTGTACATTTCAGGGTCAAATTTGTAAAGTTTGGCTGCTCTATGCGATACATCTTTTTGCTTTTCATCCAATGCGGTAAGCAGTTTCATGTGAAGCACTTTTCTTCTGAAATTCGATTTATCCAATTCGATTCCTAAAATTTCTTCGTAGAGATGCATTAACTGCAATAAAGTAAATTTTTCTGGAAGAAGATTAAATCCGATTGGCGCCTGACGTACGCGGTTTCTGAGCTGCAATAAACTGAAATCGAGAATTTCGTTGTGGTCAAAAATCAGTTCAGGAATATCTTTTATTTTGTACCATTTTGCTTCGATAACTCGCAAACTGGCTTTAATATTATAATCTTCTCTATTGACTAAAGTATAATAACCAATCGTCACAACACGCCTTTCTAGAACACGCTGCGGATTTGTAAATGCCTTAAGCTGTTCCAAATAAATATCTTCAAGTCCGGTAAGTTCTTGCAAAATACGCTGTGCGGCGTTATCGGCACTTTCATCTATTTGAAGCCATCCGCCAAGTAGACCCCATTTGCCTTTACTTTCGCCTTGAGCGTGCTGAACCAAGAGAACTTCGAGACTCTCTTTGTTAAATCCGAAGAAAACACAGTCAATTGTGATTCCGTCTACAGCTGGTTTGTGATGGTTAGTAGTTATTTCAGTCAATTTATTGTTGTCGTGTTATTGATTTGTATTGAAAATTAGAATTCAAAATTGAATCCTTTTTCAGTTAGTTTTTCATAGATTTCTGAATCAAACTTGTACAATTGTGCTGCTCTGTGCGATACATCTTGCTGTTTTTCGTCTAATGCAACCAGAAGTTTCATATGAAGAATTTTTCTTCTAAAGTTCGGTTTGTCCATTTCGATTCCTAAAATTTCTCCATACAAATGCATTAATTGTAATAAAGTGAATTTTTCTGGCAATAGATTAAAACCAATTGGTGTTTGGCGAACTTTATTTCTAAGATGTTTTATGCTGTAATCTAAAATTTCATTGTGATCGTAAATCAAATCTGGAATTTCATTGATTTTATACCATTTCGCATCAGAAGCTGTAAAACCTGCTTTAATGTTATAATCTTCTCTTTTTACAAGAGCATAATATCCAATTGTAATAACGCGTCGCAGCGGAAAACGATCTGGATCTCCAAATGCTTTAAGCTGTTCTAGATAAATATTGTCAAGACCTGTAAGCTCATTCAACAAACGGTGAGCGGCGCTGTCGGTGCTTTCTTTTTTATAAATCCATCCACCTGGAAGTCCCCATTTTCCTTTACTGATACCTTCGGCGTGTTGCACCAAAAGTACTTCAAGACTGCCTTTATCAAACCCAAAAATAACACAGTCAATCGTGATGGCATTCATCGCGCTGTTTTCATTTTTTGGAGCAGTTTTGTCTTCTACATTTTCCACCATATATGAGATAAATTTTGACAAATTAAATAAATAAAATCATTATTAGCCTTTTTGAAAGCCTTATATTTTTTTTAACGAAACAAAAATTTGATAATCAGTCATTTAAAAATGTGCTAAAAAACCTCTGTTTTTAAAGGGATTCTTAAACGGTTGATTGTCAATTTTATAAAACGTTGTTTTTTCTATATTTTTTATTTCAATTCTACTTTAGATTTTACAACATTAATAAAAATGGATTAGTATTAATCAGAATCGAAAAAAAATAACCCTAATATTTTGTTAATATAGAAAATTTGTTTTACACTTGTAGTCAAATTTACCATAAGATAAATTCAAATTGACTATAAGCAAAAAAAGAACAAAACTACACTTAACTTAAACTTACCACAAATGTTTTTTTAAGAAATTGATTTAAATTGCTTTTTGATGAGATTACCATCATCAGATTTTGCCAAAAAAATTGATTTTGAAGTTGTTTATAGTCTGCAAGTACTAAATGTTGAAAAAGAGATTCAGGCCCTCTTTTTTGTCATGACCTACTTGGGAAGTTTTTCCGGGATTTCTCCTAAGGTAAAAAACACTAACTATAACTTAAACTTAATCAATTCTTATTATGAAAAGCAAAAATTGTATTAAAACAACAAAGCTTCCATATTTTATGGCGGTGCTGCTTAGCGTATTTATGATGCAGTTTGGATTTGCTCAAGAATCCAAAACTGTAAATGGGACAATTACCTCTTCCGAAGACGGATTTGGAGTTCCAGGAGCAACTGTACAAGTACAGGGAACAAAATCGAGTACTGTTACCGATTTTGACGGAAAATATAAAGTTGAGGCTAAAACGGGAGATGTTTTGGTAATCACTTTTGTGGGTTTCAAAGCACAAAATATCACTGTTGGCACTCAAAAAGTGATCAACGCTGTTTTGCAGCCAGAAACTGCAGAACTTAAAGAAATTGTAGTAATCGGTTACGGTACTCAAAAGAAGAAAGTAAATACTGCTGCGACTTCTTTGGTGTCTGGAAAAGACATTCAGCAAGTGGCATCTCTTGATGTTGTAAATGCTTTACAAGGTCAGGCTTCTGGGGTTTCTGTAACTTCATCTTCTGGTCAGCCGGGAGCGAATATGGTGGTAAATATTCGTGGAGCAGGTACAGCAGGAAATAGCGATCCTCTTTATGTGGTTGATGGTGTAGTAGTAGATAACGGAATTGGATATCTTGATCCTTCTGTTATTGAAAGGGTTGACGTTTTGAAAGATGCTTCTGCAGCTTCTATCTACGGAGCAAGAGCGGCAAACGGAGTTATCTTGGTTACGACTAAAAAAGGAAAAGACGGTAAAATGAATGTGTCTTTCAGCTCTTATACAGGTTTTCAGCAGATTGCTAAAAAACTGGATTTGATGAATACACAAGAGTATACAACAATCATGAACGAAGCTCGTGTAAATTCTGGATATGCTCCATTATATACAAAAGAGCAAATTGCAGGATTTCCAAACCACGATTGGCAAAAAGATTTGTTCAACGAAGGTGCAATGAAACAAAATCACTCACTTTTGATTACTGGTGGTGACCAAAAATCTACTATCGCAACTGGTTTATCTTACTACGGACAAGAAGGTATGATTGGAGGATCTACAAATCAATCTCAATACGATCGTGTTACTTTTACAGTAAACTCTACTTCTGAAGTAATTAAAGATTATTTGAAAATTGGAGAAAACTTCACATTATCTAACATCAAATCAAGCGGTGTTGCCGATGACGGTATCTACAGTAACGCAATTAGAAGTTTCTTAAACGCTGCTCCAATCGATCAGCCGTATGATGAAAATGGAGATTTTGCTCGTTCTATTATTTCTCAAGATATCAGCAACCCAGTTGGATCTTTATACTACAACAACTTCAATCAGACTAAAACAAATCGTTATGTAGGTAACATTTTTGCTGAATTGAAATTTGCAAAAAACTTTACTTTCAGAACAAGTTATGGTGTTGATATGACAGATAGCAACTACCGTTCTTTCAGACCAGTTTATTCTCTTTCTTCAAATGACAATAACACGGTTTCAAGCGTGACGCAAAGTGCTACAAAATCTTTAGGATGGATTTTTGAAAACACACTTCAATACAAATTCAACATTGTTGATGCTCATAATTTTGATGTGTTAGTAGGTACTTCTGCAAAACACAATACTTCTGACTACATGGAAGGTCAAGGAAGAAACTTAATTTTTGATGATTTCGAACATGCTTATTTAGATAACGCAAAAGATCCGACATCAAATGTGGTAAAAGGAAACCGTAAAGATTACGCGATTCAATCTTATTTCGGACGTTTATTGTACGATTACAACAATAAATACTTATTCTCTGCAACGATTCGTCGTGACGGTTCATCAGAGTTTGGTCCAGATAACAAATATGCTATTTTCCCATCGTTCTCTGCAGGATGGAATTTAGACAAAGAAGCTTTCTTTAAAGAAAACAAAGTTTTAAATACTTTCAAATTAAGAGCGAGCTGGGGACAAAATGGTAACGACCAATTCGGTAGAAGATTTGCATACTTGTCAACTGTAAACTCAACAGACAAAACATACCACTTCGGAACTGGTGACGAAACTTTATTAGTAGGTTCAAGCCCAGACCAATTGGCAAACCGTAACTTAAAATGGGAAACTTCTGAGCAGTTAGACTTAGGTTTTGATGCTACATTGTTTACCAACTTTACATTGACTTTCGATTACTATGACAAGAAAACTAAAGATTGGTTAGTATTGGCATCTATCCCAACTTATGCTGGAGCAACTGCACCTTACATTAATGGTGGAGACGTAAGCAATAAAGGTTTTGAAATTGGTTTATCTTACCGCACACGTTTTGGAAAAGACTGGAATTTTGCAATCAACGCAAACCTTTCTCGTAACCAAAATGAAGTGTTGAAAATTGCTAACAACGAAGGAATCATTCACGGAGAATCAAACGTATTATTTCAAGGTTTAGACGAAATGAACCGTGTTGAGGTTGGAAAACCAATGGGTTATTTCTACGGATTAAAAACAGCTGGAATTTTCCAAAATGCTACTGAAGTTGCAGCAGGTGTTCAGCCAAATGCAGTGCCAGGAGACGTTCGTTTCGTAGACTTAAATGGTGACGGAAAAATCGATGCAAACGATAAAACACAAATTGGTGATCCAAATCCAGATATCAACTACGGGGTTAACTTAGAATTATCATACAAAGCTTTTGATTTCTCTGTTAATACTTACGGTATCGCTGGAGGTCAAAACGTTTTTGGAGTTCACGATTATACACGTGCTTACACAAATAACACTACAGAGGTGTTAGGCAGATGGACAACTGAAGGAACTTCTAACAGAATTCCAAGAGTAACTTACGGAACAGATGATAATGGAAATTATACTAAATTCTCTGATTTATACATTCAGGATTCAGATTTCTTCAGAATCAAAAATGCTACAATTGGATGTGATTTAACAAAGCTAACTACAAAACTTAGCTTCTTCAGTAAATTCAGATTGTATGTTGCAGGAAATAACATTTACACATTCACTAAATACAAAGGAATGGATCCAGAAATTGGTTTCGGAAACGTAAATCAATCTTGGGCTAAAGGAATTGACGTTGGATATTATCCTCAGCCAAGAACCTATTTGATGGGGCTAAATGTTAACTTTTAAATTTTGAAAACAATGAAAACATATATAAAATTATTTGCACTTTCAAGCTTACTTGCTTTAGGTGCTTGTTCGCAGGATTTTTTAGAAAACGAACCATATACAGATAAAGTAACAGAGAATTTTTATAAAACGCCATCTGATGCTTTTGAAGGTTTGGTTGCTGTTTATGATGTATTGCAAAGAGAAGCTTACGGTACTCAATTGATCGTAAGTGAGCAGGCATCTGATAACTGTTTCGGTGGATTTGGTATTGCTGACCCAACGGTAGATTTACAATGGGACCGCTTTCAATATACTACAGATAAAGATATGAATGCCCTAACATGGACAAACTCTTATCTTGGAATTTACAGAGCTAACATTTTATTAGAAAATTTAGATAAAGTAAACTGGGGATCAGATACTGCTTTGAAAACACGTTACGAAGCTGAAGCTCGTTTCTTGAGAGCACACTTTCATTTTCAAGCAGCAAAAATGTTTGGAGATATAGTTCCTTTAGATCACACCGTAACAACAAGTGAATTTGAATTGCCAAGACAAGCAGCAGAAGTTACGTATGCTTTAATTGCAAAAGATTTGAAATTTGCAGCAGACAACTTAGGGCCAGAAAACTATTCGCAAGCAGGAAATGCAAACTACGGGCGTATTACAAAATGGGCTGCAGAAGCTTATTTGGCTAGAACTTTCTTGTTCTACACAGGAGCTTACAGCAAAACAGATTTGGCTGGTGTAGTTTCAAAAGCAGAAGTAACAACTTACATTAATGATGCTGTAAATAATAGCGGTCACGGTTTAGTTGCTGATTTTGCTAATCTTTGGTTAGCAGCTTCTTTTGAAAATTTTGCTGGAGAAGACAATACAGAAATGGTTTGGGCAGTTCGTTTTAACGGATCTGGAAAAGGAAACTGGGATCTTCACGAAGGGAACCGTTTTCAAGTAAATATTGCACCACGTGGAGGATCTATTGGAAAATATGCTACAGGATGGGGAGGAGCAACTGTAAATCCTAAACTTGTTGGAGCTTATGAAGCAAATGATACTAGAAAAGCAGCTTCTTTTATTGATTATGCAGGTGAAAACTTAAACTTTGATGCACAAGCTAGAGAGCAGCGTCAATATACTGGATATTCTTGGAAAAAATATTGCCCAATCACAAACGCAGCGGGAACTGCTGTTGTAGAAGCTAATGGTGGAAATTTCCAAATTGATAATTACCAAGATTACGCAATTATCCGTTTTGCTGATGTTTTATTGATGGCAGCAGAATTGAATTTGGATACTAACGGAGCATTGGCACAAGCAGATTTAGACAGAGTGCGTGACCGTGCTTTTAAAAGCACAACACACAGAATTCCTGTAACAAAAGCAGTTATTATGGAAGAGCGTCGTTTAGAATTGGCATTAGAAGGATTACGTTATTTTGATTTAATCAGACAAGGAATGCCTGCAATGAAAGCGGCTATTGATAACAATACAGGAGATTCTCAGTTTGCAGTTACTTTTAGAACAGAAACTCAAGGATGGTTTCCTTTACCGCAATCTCAAATTGTACTTTCAAATGGTACAATAATTCAAAATCCAGGTTGGAATTAATTTAAAACAAAATGACTATGAAACGTATATTATATATTTTAATAGCAGCTGTTACAATTGGTTCGCTGTTATTTTCTTGTGAAGCAATTGACGATCGCGAAAGCCTTCCAGCAGTTACTTTGACACCAGAAACACTTAAGTTTTCTATAACTCAAGATGCTACAAACAAAAATCTTGTAAACTTTAAAAGTGATGATCCAACTGTTATTCCGTTTTGGAAATATGTTGATGCATTAGGAAATGAATTAGGTCATTCTAATAAAAGCACTGATCAAGTAGTTCTTCCATTTGCTGGAAAATATACTATTTATTATACTGCTTACACTAGAGGAGGTTCTGTAGAAGCTGCTCCAGTTGTAATAGACGTTGCAGAAAATGACGAAAGTTATTTTAGAGATCCAAAATGGGAAATGTTGACAAATGGTGTTGACGGAAAAACTTGGGTTTTAGACTTTGTTGATCCAGTGGGATGGGCAGGTTTAGATTATCCAGCTTTATCTGGAGACAACTGGAGCTGGTTGCCAGATTACGCAAGCAATTCTTGGGTAATGGATAATAAAGACTGGGGACAAATGTATTTTGATTTAAATGGAAATTACAATACATCGGTAACTCAAACAGCGATTGCAAACAGCAATCAAACTACAAAAAAAGGAACGTATTCGTTTGATATTAAAAACAACAAATTAGTTTTTAATGGTGGAGTAGAAATGCTTTACGGTGGAGACTATTATGGAGACTGCAGCAACTGGATCAGTGTAAAAGTGGTTGAGCTTACAGCAACATCTTTAAGATTAGCAGTAATACGTGACCAAAGTAGAAAAGGTGAAGGAGTTTGCTTAATTGTATTCCACTATAAAGTAAAATCGTAAGTTAGTTAGTTTTGAAGTCTCAGTCCTAAAAACATTTTGTAATGTTCTTTAAGACTGAGACTTAAATTATTTTAGTAAGAAATAAATGAAATCGTTTTTTATTTCTATCTTCAAATTCCAAAAAACAAAAAGAACCCATGCATATTAGAAAAAACATAAAAAATATAAGTTTATGGGCAGTTGCAGCCGGAATTCTTTTCTTTAATTCTTGTGCAAAAAAAGAAGATGCATTTGTAAACCGAAAAGTTTCTTTTAATGCAGATTGGAGCTTTCATCTTAACGATAGTATTGTTGATAAAGATACTATTGGAACTTCTACAAAATGGAGAACTTTAGATGTTCCTCACGATTGGAGCATCGAAGGAAAATTTGATGAAAAAAGCCCGGCAGGTTATGGCGGAGGATCTCTTAACGGAGGTTTAGGCTGGTACAAAAAAACGTTTAAAGTGGCTGCAGAAGACAGCACAAAAATAACTTCAATCACTTTTGATGGCGTTTACAAAAACAGCGAAGTTTGGGTAAACGGGCATTATTTAGGAAAACGTCCAAACGGATATATTGGTTTTCAATATGAAATTTCTCCATACTTAAATTACGGAGACAAAAACAATGAAATAATTGTTAAGGTTGACAATTCAAAACAACCTAATTCACGTTGGTATTCGGGTTCAGGAATTTTTAGAAATGTCTGGATCGAAACAACAGATAAACTTCATGTTGGACAATGGGGAACGTACATTACAACTCCAAAAGTTACGGCTGAAAAAGCTTCGGTTAGTATTGAAACTACAATAAAAAATCAATATGCGGCAAATAAGAATGCAACTGTAACGACAACTATTTTCAAAGAAGATAAAAAAGTAACATCGGTTACTCAAGATATAACAATCAATGCGAATGGAAACCAAACGTTGAATCAATCAGCTGAGGTTGAAAATCCTGCATTATGGTCAGATGAAAATCCAGAATTGTACACGGCAGTTACGGAAATTTCGCTTGACGATAAAATCATTGATCAATACAAAACCACTTTCGGAATCAGAGATTTTAAATTCGATTTGAATAAAGGTTTTATTTTGAATGGAAAACAAGTCAAAATAAAAGGAGTTTGTATGCACCACGATTTAGGTCCGTTGGGTTCTGCAATCAATACACGTGCTATCGAACGTCAGTTGGAGATTTTGAAAGAAATGGGTGTAAACGGAATCAGAACTTCTCACAATCCGCCTGCAACAGAACTTTTAGAACTTTGCGACAAAATGGGTTTCATTGTCATGGATGAAGCTTTCGACATGTGGAAACAGACCAAAACAAAATACGATTACGGAAATGATTGGGACAAATGGCACAAACAAGATTTAATAGATCAATTGTTGCGCGACCGTAATCACGCGAGTATTTTTATGTGGAGTATCGGAAACGAAATTCCAGAACAATGGAGCGAAACAGGTGTTGAAATTGCTAAAGAATTAGCAGCAATTACACGTCAATACGATAAAACGCGTCCGCTTACGGCTGGAATGAATCCGCCAGTAAATATGAATATTGATGCGGTGACTTTACAATTCGAGAAAAAAGATGTTTCAATTAATCCGCTTGCTGGATCTGGAGTTTTAGACTTGATCGGATACAATTATGCGCATCAAACATTCGAACATCATTTGAAAAATTTCCCAAATACGCCTTTCATCGCAACCGAAACTACTTCAGGTTTGCAGACAAGAGGATATTATGATGCTGTTTCAGATACAATCAAAAAATGGCCAGTAAGATGGGATCTTAAATTTACTGAAGGAAATCCAGGAAATACCGTTTCAGCTTACGATCAAGTGCAAACGCCTTGGGGATCTACGCACGAAGCAACTTGGAAAATCATTAAAAAACACGATTTCTTAGCTGGAATGTACGTTTGGACAGGTTTCGATTATATCGGAGAACCAACTCCGTACGAATGGCCATCGGTAAGTTCGTATTTCGGAATTGTCGATTTAGCCGGTTTCCCGAAAGACGTATATTATATGTATCAAAGTGAATGGACCACTAAAGATGTTCTTCATATTTTCCCACATTGGAATTGGAAAGCAGGACAAACAGTTGATGTTTGGGCTTACTATAATAATGCTGATGAAGTGGAACTTTTCGTAAACGGAAAATCAGTTGGAAAAAGAGCTAAAAAAGGAGATGATTTACACGTAATGTGGAGAATTCCATTCGAAGCAGGAACTTTAAAAGCAGTTTCTCGTAAAGGTGGAAAAGTAGTTTTAGAAAAAGAAATCAAAACAGCTGGAAATCCTTCGCAATTAAAATTAACGGCGGACAGAAGTACAATTAAAGCAGATAAAAATGATTTGTCATTTGTAACCGTAGATATTTTGGATGCCAATGGAATAATTGCTCCAAATGCTAATAACGAAATCAACTTCTCTTTAAAAGGAAATGGAAAAATCGTAGGCGTTTGCAGCGGAGATCCAGTAAGTCACGAACCGTACAAAGGAACAAAACACACCGCTTTGGCTGGAAAATGTTTGGTAATCGTACAATCAGGAGATAAATCTGGAAGATTGGAATTGACCGCTAAAGCGAATGGATTAAAACAAGCCACAATCGTAATTACAACAGAATAAAATACCACGTTCCTGCAAGGTTTTCAAAACCTTGTAGGTATCTATAATATTTGAATTAGTAAAAAAGTAAAGACCTACAAGGTTTTGAAAACCTTGCAGGAGAACTAACATCTAGAATTATTAACGAATGAAAAACAGACAACTAACCACATTGTTTTCGGCTTTTATGCTTGGATTTGTTTTGACGCCAAAAGCATCAGCTCAAATTCAGAATGCAGATGTGCTGAATGCACCAATAGATATCAGTAAAGATTTTCAGAACTATCTGAACACTTTTTATTTCGCAGACGAATTAGCTTCTTTTGATCCTGCAACAGGAAAAGGAACGATTAAATATTTGAGATACAATTATAAAACACGTCAGGCTTTCAACAACATGATGATGAAGCCAGATGTGGAAAAAGCAAACGAATTCCCAACAACAGAATATGCAGAATCTCCAGTTTTGCCATTCGAAATTCAGTTTGTTTCAGATAGAACGGTTCGTATCAAAACAACTTCAGGACCACAATTTCATCCACAAAAAGAATCTTTAATGCTGGTTGACGGAGTTGCTCCGAATCATCCTGAATTATGGAAATATGCTAAAATTGAGGGCGGACATAGTTATACAAGCAAACACGGAAAAGTTGAAATCTTGACAAAACCTTGGCACGTAAAAATCTACGATGAAAAAGGAAAATTGTTGACAAGCACGCTTCACGATACAGACTTTAAAAACACGTATACGCCAACACTTCCATTTTCTTATGTTCGCAGAAACAGTGATTATTCAAGAAGTATGGGCGCTGCGTTCAGTTTAGAACCAGACGAAAAAATATTTGGTTGTGGAGAATCATTCACACAATTCAACAAACGCGGTTCAAAAGTGGTTTTATGGGCGGATGATGCAAACGGAATCCAAAATGAAACGATGTATAAACCGATTCCGTTTTACATGAGTAGTCGTGGTTACGGAGTTTTCATGCACCATTCAACTCCAATCACAGTTGACTTCGGAAAATATTTCTCAAGTGCAAACGAAATGTATATTGGAGATGATGAAGCCGACTTGTTTTTCTTCATTGGAGAACCAAAAGATATTTTAGATCAATATACTAATTTGACTGGAAAAGCTGCCATGCCGCCGCTTTGGTCATTTGGTTTTTGGATGAGCCGTATTACGTATTTCTCAGAAAAAGAAGGACGCGATGTTGCAAGAGATTTGCGTAAATACAAAATTCCAACAGACGTAATTCACTTTGACACAGGTTGGTTTGATGTAGATTGGAGAAACAACTACGAGTTTGCCAAATCTCGTTTTCCAGATGCTACAAAAATGATGTCTGATTTAAAGAAAGACGGTTTCCAAGTTTGTCTTTGGCAATTGCCATATTTTACTCCAAAGAACACTTTGTTTCCAGAAATTATGGATAAAAACTTGGCAGTAAGAGACAGAAAAGGAAATCTTCCTTATGAAGACGCGGTTTTAGATTTTTCAAACCCTGAAACAATTTCTTGGTACCAAGGAAAATTGAAAAAGTTATTTGACGAAGGAGTTGCGGTTTTCAAAGTAGATTTTGGAGAAGCAGCACCAGCAGACGGAATTTATCATTCAGGAAGAACAGGTTTCTACGAGCACAATTTATATCCGTTAAGATACAACAAAGCAGTTGCTGAAATCACTCAGAAAGAAAAAGGATATACTTTAATCTGGGCTAGAAGTACTTGGGCAGGATCTCAACGTTATCCTTTACATTGGGGAGGAGATTCTGAAACTACAAACGGCGCAATGTCGGCAGAATTACGCGGCGGACTTTCATTAGGATTAAGCGGATTCAGTTTCTGGAGTCATGACGTTGGAGGATTTGCAACTAAATCTCCTGAAAATATTTACAGAAGATGGACACCATTCGGAATGTTTACTTCACACGTAAGAAGCCATGGAGAACCGCCTCGCGAGCCTTGGTTATACAGCAAAGAATTCTTAGAAGGATTTAGAAAAGCTGATAATATGCGTTACGAATTAATGCCATACATATACGCTCAAGCGAAAGAAAGTTCAGAAAAAGGATTGCCAATGATGAGAGCTTTATTTGTAGAATATCCAAACGATCCAGGAGCTTGGTTAGTGGATAATGAATATTTATTCGGTTCAAGTATGTTGGTTGCGCCACTTTTCGAAGAAGTGGAAGAAAGAGACGTTTACCTTCCAGAAGGAACTTGGATTGATTACCAAACTAAAAAAGTTTACCAATCTGGCTGGCATAAAATTAAAGCGGGCGAAGTGCCAATCGTAGTTTTAGTAAAAGACGGAACTGCATTGCCACACATTGGTTTAGCGCAGTCTACAAAAGATATGGATTGGAGTAAATTGACTTTAAAAGTATTCGCTACTGATAAAACGGCTTCGGCTTCAGCCAAAGTTTATTTACCAAACGGAGATGCTTTACAAGAAATAAAGGTTACGAAAAGCGGAAACAATTTCGACGTAACAACAAATCCGTTAAACGGAAAAACCACTTTCAAAACCGAGTGGGCAAAATAAAAAAGTTAGCCATGAATTACACGAATTTCCACGAATTAAATTTGTGATAATTAGTGTAATTCGTGGCAAAAAATAAACACATAGAAACATAGGTTTTTGTTTGTGAATGAAGAAATTGGAAAGAAACTAGTTTCTAACACATAGAAAGCTATGTGAATTGATGTTAGTGAAACACCTTTTTTTAGAGATTCCAATAAACTATGATTCTATGTGTTTAAAAATATAGCCAGCAATCAGGCAAAAAAACATAATACCAAAAAACATGAAAAACTATCTAATTCTCCCAGCCGTACTGCTTTCGATCACCGTTGGATACAGTCAGAAAAACAAAAATGCTTACGAATTGGCATCGCCAAACGGACAAAACAAAATCAAATTTGAGCTTGTAAAAAACGCTCCAAAATATGCAGTTTCGCACGGAAAAACCGAAGTGATTTCACCATCTGAAATGGGATTTGTATTAAAAGGAAACGAAGATTTAAGCACAAACTTCGAAATCAAAGGAGCAAAAACTTCTACGTTTGATGAAACTTGGGAACAAGTTTGGGGAGAAAAGAAAAATATTAGAAATCACTACAATCAATTGGTTGTTGATTTACAGCAAAAAACGGGAAACAAAAGAAAATTACAAATTCAGTTCCGTGCTTTTGATGACGGAGTGGCTTTTAGATATGTTTATCCAAAACAAAATGTGAAAGACAGTATTTTCATCATGGATGAAAAAACGACTTTCAACCTAAAAGAAGATGGAAAAGCGTGGTGGATTCCTGCAAATCTAGAAAACCGTGACGAATATTTGTTTAAAGATGCTCCAGTAAGTAAGTTAGACACAGTTTTAACTCCATTAACAATCGAAAGCAAAAGCGGATTAGCTTTAAGTTTCCACGAAGCAAACTTGATTGATTTTGCAAGTATGACTTTGGTAAACACAAAAGGAACAGAATTAAAATCTGATTTAGTGCCTTGGCCTGATGGAGTAAAAGTTCGTGTGAAAGATACATTTACTTCTTCTTGGAGAACACTTCAAATTGGAGAAAATCCGGGAGAATTGATTACTTCTTATTTGGTTTTAAACTTGAATGAACCAAACAAATTAAAGAATACAAACAGCTATTTCAAACCATACAAATATTTAGGAATTTGGTGGGGAATGCACATCGGAAAATATACGTTCTGGGAAAGCGACAAACAAGGAGCAACTACAAAACACGCTGAAGAATACATTGATTTTACAGCAAAAGAAGGTTTCCACCATTTATTAATTGAAGGATGGAATAAAGGTTGGACGCCAGGTTGGTACGAAAACCGTATGCACATGTTCAGCTTCACGAAAAGCGCTGACAATTTCGACTTAGAAAAAGTGGTTGAATATGGAAAGAAAAAGAACATCGAATTAATCGGATACCATGAAACAGGTTCTAACTTAATTAACTACTTAAAAGAAGTTGACGAAGGTTTTGCTTTATACAAAAAACTAGGAATTCATACGGTAAAAATTGGTCACGTAGGTTCTAAATTAAACATGAAACAAATGCACTTCGGACAATTTGGAGTGAATTATTTCAGATACATTTTAGAAAAAGCGGCTCAATATGATTTAGCAGTTTTATACCACGAATCTATTAAAGATACAGGAGAAAGAAGAACGTATCCAAACATGGTTTCGAGAGAAGCAGCACGTGGACAAGAGTATAACGCTTGGAGCGAAGGAAATCCGCCAAATCACTTGAGCATTATTCCATTTACGAGATTGCTTTCTGGACCAATGGATTTCACGCCTGGAATTTTTGATGTTGAGGTAAAACAAGGTTACCCAGGAAAAAGAATTCAAGGAACAGTTGGGCAGCAATTGGCATTGTATGTTACGATTTATTCTCCAATCCAAATGTTAGCCGATCTTCCTGAAAACTACGAAGGAAAACCAGCTTTACAATTCTTAAAAGATGTTCCGACTGATTGGGAAGACACTAAAATCTTAGAAGGAAAAATTGGTGAATACATTACAACAGCAAGAAAAGATAGAAACAGCGCAGATTGGTATTTAGGAACTTTGACAAATGAAAATCCAAGAAACGTAAATGTTTCATTATCATTCTTAGATCCAAATGCAACTTACGAAGCTCAGATTTATGTTGATGCAGAAGGAACAGATCAAAAACACAATCCAGAAGCAGTAGCAATTTCGAAGAAAACAGTAAAATCTACAGACTCTCTAAAATTGAATTTAGGCGGAGCTGGCGGTGGAGCAGTGAGATTTAAAAAATTGTAATTATTAATTTCAGAGACCCGATAGATTTTCAAAATTTGTCGGGTTTACTAACGAAATACATGATTTTCAGATGAAAAAACTTTTAATACTAGCTGCAGTTTTATTTAGTTCAATCCATTCGTTTGGACAAAATGAAAACCGAACGATAAAAGTAGATTTCAATAAAACTACTGGAAAATTAAATACCATGTTCAAAGAATGCATTGGTGCGGGAAGAGCAAATGAAGGTCTTCGTGCAGATTGGCAGCAGCAATTGGCATTGGTTAAAAAAGAATGCGATTTTAAATATATCCGTTTTCATGGTTTATTGACCGATGATATGGCGATTTATCGTGAAGATGAAAAAGGAAATCCAGAGTACAATTACCAATATGTAGACGTTTTGTTCGATTATATTGTGAGTCTGAAAATGAAACCTTTTGTTGAATTAGGTTTTATGCCGAATGCTTTGGCAAGCGGAAAAGAAACGATTTTTTGGTGGAAAGGAAACGTAACGCCTCCAAAAGATTATAAAAAATGGGAAGATTTAATTCGAAATCTAACGGCACATTTCAAAGAACGTTACGGAGACGAAGAAGTAAAAACATGGTATTTTGAAGTGTGGAACGAACCAAATCTTTCACCTGGATTTTGGAGTAGTACACAAGACGAATATTATAAATTATACGATTACGCTGTTCGCGGAGTAAAAGCGGTAAATAAGGATTATAAAGTTGGAGGTCCTGCAACTGCCGGTGCGGCTTGGGTTCCTGAAACAATTGCTTTCTGTGAAAAAAATAATGTTCCGATCGATTTTATCTCAACGCATACTTACGGTGTAAAACATGGATATTTAGATGAATTTGGAACTTCTGGAACGATCTTAAGTAAAGACGAATCTAGTGTAAGCGGCGAAGTTATAAATTCTCGCAAACAGATTACAGAATCGGCTAAACCAAATTTAGAATTGCATTATACAGAATGGAGTGCGTCTTATACGCCTGCAGATCCAATTCACGATAGTTATCATTCGGCAGCGTATATTTTGCAGAAATTAAAACAAGTTGGAAATGCTGCAAACTCAATGTCATATTGGGTTTTCACCGATATTTTTGAAGAAGCTGGGCCAAGATTTACACCTTTTCACGGCGGTTTCGGATTATTGAATACACAAGGAATTAAAAAACCAGCTTATTTCTCTTATTTTTTAATGAATAAATTGGGAGAAACTGAACTTCAAAATGCAGATAAATCGTCTTGGACTTCTAAAAATGCAAAAGGCGATGTTCAAGTTTTATTATGGGATTTTACGAATACGCATCCTGGCGATAAAGAATTGAATCAGACGTATTATATTAAAGATCTTCCATCAAAAGAAAAAGGAAAAGTCAAAATTGAAGTGGATGGAATGCAGAAAGGGAAATATGTATTGGAAATTTACAAAGTTGGTTACAAGGTAAATGACGCTTACGCGGATTATTTAGCAATGAACAAACCGAGTCAGTTAACACGCGAGCAGGTAAATTCAATAAAAGAGAAAAATAACGGAGCGCCAATTGCAACAGAAAAAATTACAATTGACGGAAAAGGAACTTTCAGCAAAGAATTCAAAATCAATGAAAATGATGTTGTAATGCTGAATTTGATTAAACAATAATTCATTGGGAGAAACAATTTAAACACATAGAAACATAGATTTTTATTGCTTCTGATTAAGATTATAAAAAAAGCAAGCTTTAACACATAGTGCTAATGTGTTGTATTCTAAGTGAAACGTCTTTTGTAAGTTCCTAAAAGCTATGCTTCTATGTTAAATAATAATTTTAGATAAAACCACAAACATAAAAGAATATTAACTGGATTTGAAGACCTGTGTGAGGAATCAAAATCTTTAAATTCAAAAACACCTAACTATCTATGAAAAACAAAATGATATACCTTTCGGCGGCTTTGGTTTTTGCATTCTTTACTTCTTGTAAAAATGATGCACAGACTACAGCTTCAAATTCGGCGGAGACCGAAGAATATGTTGGAAAAGAAATAGGTACCGAGCATGATGCTGAAATCGACAAACTGATTTCGCAAATGACATTAGAAGAAAAAATCGGAATGCTTCACGGTAACAGCATGTTTGCCAATGCAGGTGTAAAACGTTTAGGAATCCCAGAATTAAAAATGGCTGATGGTCCGTTGGGAGTTCGTGAGGAAATTTCAAGAGACAATTGGGCTCCAGCAGGATGGACAAACGATTTTGCAACCTATTATCCAGCAGGCGGTGCTTTGGCTGCAACGTGGAATGCTGAAATGGCACATACTTTCGGAACTAGTTTAGGAGAAGAATTACGTGCAAGAGATAAAGACATGTTGCTTTCGCCAGCTATTAATATGGTTAGAACGCCACTTGGAGGAAGAACTTACGAATACATGTCGGAAGATCCATTTTTGAATAAAAAAATTGCCGTGCCTTTGGTTGTTGGTTTACAGGAAAAAGATGTAATGGCTTGTGTAAAACACTACGCAGCAAACAATCAAGAAACGAATCGTGATTTTGTCGATGTACAAATTGACGAGCGTACACTTCGCGAAATTTATCTTCCAGCTTTTGAAGCGACTGTAAAAGAAGCAAAAGCTTACAGTATTATGGGAGCTTACAATAAATTCAGAGGTGAATATTTATGTGAAAATGATTATATGCTGAATAAAATCCTTCGTGACGAATGGGGATTTAAAGGTATTGTAGTTTCAGACTGGGCAGCGGTGCATTCAACAGCGAAATCATTGAAAAATGGTTTGGATATTGAAATGGGAACACCAAAACCATTCAACGAATTTTTCTTAGCAGATAAATTAATCGCAGCGGTTAAATCTGGAGAAGTTTCAGAAAAAGAAATTGATCTTCATGTAAAACGTATTTTACGCGGATTATTCCATATTAAAGCAATGGGCGGAGGCGAGCGAGCTAAAGGAAGCATCGCAACAGAAGCACATTACCAAGACGCATACAAAATTGCTGCTGAAGCGATTGTTTTGTTGAAAAACGAAAACAATGCTTTGCCGTTAAAATTAGACGGAGTAAAATCTATCGCAGTTATTGGAAACAACGCAACAAAGAAAAATGCTTTAGGCGGATTTGGAGCTGGTGTTAAAACAAAAAGAGAAGTTACGCCTCTTGAAGGTCTTAAAAACAGATTGCCTTCTTCAATCAAAATTAATTATGCGGAAGGATATTTGGAGCGTTACGATGAGAAAAACAAAGGAAACTTAGGAAATATCACAGCTAACGGACCAGTTACAATTGATCAATTAGATCCAGCAAAAGTAAAAGAAGCAGTTGAAGCAGCTAAAAACTCTGATGTAGCAATCATTTTTGCGGGTTCAAACCGTGATTACGAAACAGAAGCTTCAGACAGAAGAGATTTACACTTGCCATTCGGACAAGAAGAATTAATCAAACAAGTGTTGGCTGTTAATCCAAAAACTATCGTAGTAATGGTGGCTGGTGCTCCATTTGATATTAACGAAGTAAGCCAAAAAACTTCAGCTTTAGTTTGGAGCTGGTTTAATGGATCTGAAGGTGGAAATGCTTTAGCAGATGTTATTTTAGGAAAAGTAAATCCGTCAGGAAAATTACCTTGGACAATGCCTAAGCAACTTAAAGATTCTCCTGCTCACGCAACAAACAGTTTCCCTGGAGACAAAGCAGTAAATTATGCAGAAGGAATTTTAATCGGATACCGTTGGTTTGATACTAAAAATGTGGCGCCATTATATCCTTTCGGTTACGGATTATCATATACCACATTTGCTTTAGATAATGCAAAAGCAAACAAAGATTCGTATGCTCAAACAGATGTAATTGAAGTTTCTGTTGAAGTTAAAAACACAGGAAAAGTAGACGGAAAAGAAGTTGTACAATTATATACTTCAAAATCTGATTCTAAAATTACTCGTGCGGCACAAGAATTAAAAGGTTTCAAAAAAGTTGACGTTAAAGCTGGAGGTTCAGAAACAGTTGTCATCAAAGTTCCTGTAAAAGAACTAGCTTATTATGATGTTGCTGCTAAAAAATGGACAGTTGAGCCAGGAAAATATACTATTAAAGTAGGAACTTCTTCTAGAGACATCAAAAAAGAAATTCAGGTAACTGTTAAATAAATATTTTTTACCACAAATAACCACTTGATCAACGCCAGCCCTATAAAAGCTGGCGTTGATTTTAAAAACTTACACTTAACTTAAACCAAACCAAATGAAAAAACCAATCAAAGATTACCTCTTGAGTTTTATTTTATGTTTTGCTTTTTTAGGGGTTTTAGCTTGCAGTTCAGATAAAGAAAATACTCCAGTAAGCATAAAAACACTGAGCACAAACAAAGAAAAAGTAGATTTTGATAGCAAAGAAAATACAATTGAAGTGACGGTTAATTCTAACGGAGTAGCTTGGACTTTAGCTAATCCTGTTACTTGGATAAAACTAAGTCAGACCGTTGGGGCTTCTGGAAGTACAGTGATTAAAATTACAGCTTCAGAAAATACAACTTCTGCTCTGCGAAATGCAGTAATTACTTTAACTGGCAACGAAGTTCCATCTGCATCGATTTCAGTTTCTCAAGCAGCAGCTGTAGGGACAAGTTTATATCCGAGTTACAATACCAATCCGATCGCCACAGATGCAACGGGAATGGGAAGTTCTGCAGTTGAATTGGCTGCAAAAATCAAATTAGGTTGGAATATCGGAAATACATTAGAAGCAACTGGAGGAGAAACCGCTTGGGGAAATCCAAAAGTGACAAAAGCTTTAATTGATGCTGTAAAAGCAAACGGATTTAATGCAATTAGAATTCCGTGTTCTTGGAATCAGAATTTAGAAAATGCTTCGACAGCGAAAATCAAATTAGATTGGTTAAACCGTGTGAAAGAAGTTGTGCAATATTGCGTAGACAACGATATGTACGTTGTGGTAAATATTCACTGGGACGGCGGTTGGCTGGAAAACAATATCACAGAAGCTAAAAAAGTAGAAAATAACGCCAAACAAAAAGCTTTTTGGGAACAAATCGCAACACATTTAAGAGGTTTCGACGAACATTTGCTTTTCGCAAGCGCTAACGAACCAGCAGTTGAAGATGCAACTCAAATGGCAGTTTTAACTTCGTATCATCAAACTTTTATTGATGCTGTTCGTTCAACCGGAGGAAAAAACGCCACTCGTGTTTTAGTCGTTCAAGGTCCAACGACAGATATTGAAAAAACAAACAAATTAATGACTACATTGCCAGTAGATAAAGTGACGGGCAGAATGATGGTCGAAGTACATTATTATTCTCCGTGGAATTTCGCTGGTTTAACCAAAGACGAAACTTGGGGTAAAATGTTCTATTATTGGGGTTCAGGATTTCATTCTACAACCGATACAGAACGAAATGCAACTTGGGGAGAAGAAGCCGATTTGGAAAAGAATTTCAAATTGATGAAAACCCAGTTTGTTGATAAAGGAATCCCGGTTCTTTTAGGAGAATTCGGAGCAATTCGAAGAACAACTTTAACAGGTGACGCTTTAACTTTACATTTAAATTCTAGAGCCTATTATTTAAAAACGGTGGTAAAAACAGCAAAAGCAAACGGATTATTACCTTTTTATTGGGATGAAGGAAGCTTAACAAATAATGGTTTCGGAATCATTAACAGAAGCAATAATACCGTCTTCGATACACAAGCTTTAAACGCATTAATCGACGGATTAAAGTAAAAAAATATTATAAAACCATATAAGTGATATAAGTAAATATAGATTCAAAGTGCAGAATAATCTTAAAATATCTTATATCACTTATATGGTTCAAAAAAAATAAAATTAGAATAAATGAAAAAGTCAATAGTTTTTATTTTATTGATAATTAGCGCAATATCTAGTGCTAATGTAAGAATGCCTTTAATATTCTCTGACGGAATGGTTCTGCAAAGAAACAAACAAATTCCGATTTGGGGTTTTGCTGATGCTAATGAGAACATAGAAATTCATTTCAACAAACAAATCAAGAAAACGACAGCCGATAAAAACGGAAAATGGACGGTAAATTTGGCCGCTGAAAAAGCCGGCGGACCATTCGAATTGATCGTAATCGGAAAAAATAAAATCACGATCAAAAATGTTTTGGTTGGAGAAGTTTGGATTTGCAGCGGACAATCGAATATGGAGTTTCAGGTTTTCAAAACCATGAATTCTGAAAAAGAAATCAGCAGTGCAGATTATCCAATGATTCGTCATTTTGGTGTGGCACAAGATTTAAGCGGAACTCCAAAAGACGATTTAAAACAAGGAAAATGGGAAGAGGCTAACAAAGAAAATGTAGGCAACTTTACAGCGGTTGGATATTATTTCGCTAGAAAATTATATTCAGAACTAAAAATTCCAATCGGAATCATCAATACTTCTTGGGGCGGGACCAATGTAGAAACTTGGACAAGCCGTGAAGCTTTCGAAAAAAGCGACGAATTCAAATCTATGATTGCTAATGTGCCAACGGTTGATATTAATGCAATTTTCGAAACCTATAAAAAATCGGTTTTAGACAATCTTAAAAAAGTACAAGGATTTGATGTTTCAATGGAAAACGAAGAGCAATTCAAAAATCCAAACTTCCAAGATAAAAACTGGCCAGAAATAAAAGTGCCTTCACTTTGGGAAAATCAGCAAATCGGAAATATCGACGGAATTGTTTGGATGAGAAAAACGATAGTTTTAACAGCTGAACAAGCCAAAAAACAGGCCGTTTTACATTTAGCAAAAGTAGACGACGAAGACAAAACCTATGTAAACGGAGTTGAAGTCGGGACCAATAATCTTTGGGATGCAAAAAGAATCTACCAAATTCCAGCAAATGTGCTAAAAGAAGGAGCAAACGTAATCGCGGTTAGAATTACAGATTACAGCGGCGGTGGCGGAATCTACGGCGATCCAGAAGATTTAAAAATTGATTTTAAAGATTCAAAACTTCCGTTGGAAGGACTTTGGAAATTCAATGTAATTAAAGTAAGAATCGAAGTTTCGCCAAACAGTTACCCATCATTATTGTACAACGCCATGGTAAACCCATTGGTTCCTTACGCGATGCAAGGCGTTTTGTGGTATCAAGGAGAAGCGAATGTTTGGAGAGCGAAACAATATAAAAAAGCATTTCCGTTAATGATCAACGATTGGAGAACCAAATTCAAACAAGGTAATTTCCCTTTCTATTTCGTTCAATTATCGACTTTTGATGAGTTCGGTGGAAACAGTCAAAAAGGAAGCCGTTGGGCAGAACTTCGCGAAGCACAATCTGAAACTTTAAAATTGCCAAATACAGGAATGGTGGTTACAACCGATATCGGAAACGCAAAAGACATTCACCCAACCAACAAACAAGACATTGGTTTGCGTTTGGCGGCAATCGCGATGAACGATATTTACGGTAAAAAACAAGTTCACAGCGGACCAACTTATAAATCTCAAGAAATAAAAGGAAACCAAATTATCCTTACTTTCGACAATATCGGCAGCGGACTTTCAACGCCTAATAATGATGAATTAAAAGGCTTCGAAATTGCAGGTTCAGACAAAGTTTTTCATTCCGCGAAAGCGATAATCAAAGACAACAAAATAATCGTTTCCAGCGATCAGGTTCAAAATCCAGTTGCCGTGCATTATGGTTGGGCAGACGACGACACGGCAATCAATCTTTTCAACAAAGAAAAATTCCCTGCATCGCCATTCAGAACCGACAATTGGGAAATGATTACGGCAAATGAGAAATATAGTGTAAGTAAATAATATTTGGGCGTGACCGCATCCCGATAAGTGGGCAAACAATCTTTACGCTTATTCGCCCACTTATCGGGATACGGTCGGGCTATCCGCGCTACTTCGGTAGCCAGCTCCTATCCCTCACGCGAACAAAGGTAACGAGACGTATTTCGTTAGGAACAATTCGTTGGTAGCACAAGATTAACACGATAGTTTTGTCATTCCGACGAAGGAGGAATCTCCGCAAGAAATTCCTCAAAGTAAGTCTTCAATCTTTGTCGAGTTACTAACGAAGATTCCTCGTTCCTCGGAATGACAAGATTGTGGAGATACCAGATTGTAAAAAACATGACAAAAAACAACAAGCCTATGAATTCAAAAATCATTAAAAAAACATTCTTCATTTTACTTCTAACATTCTACGGAACAACCATTTCGGCACAATCCAAAAATGTTTTATGGTACAAACAACCCGCAGAATTCTTTGAAGAATGCTTGGTTTTAGGAAATGGAAAAATTGGTGCAACTGTTTTTGGTGGCGTGAATTCGGATAAAATTTATTTGAATGATATTACACTTTGGTCTGGCGAACCTGTAAATGCTAATATGAATCCGGAAGCCTACAAAAATATTCCAGCAATTCGCGAAGCATTAAAAAATGAAAATTATAAACTAGCCGAAGAACTGAACAAAAAAGTTCAAGGAAAAAACTCTGAAGCTTATGCGCCTTTAGGAACATTAGTAATCAATAATTCAGAAAAAGGAAAAGCGACCAATTATTACAGAGAACTTGATCTTGCAAACGCAACTTCAAAAGTGACGTATGAAATGGACGGCGTAAAATATACCCGTGAATATTTTGTTTCGGCTCCAGATCAAGTTATGGTTGTGAAACTGACAAGTAGCGAAAAAGGCGCTTTAAATTTTGATATTAGTTTAAGCAGTTTATTAAAATCGGAAGTTGGAGTTCGAAACAATGTTTTGATGATGAACGGCAGAGCGCCAATTCATGAAAATGCGGGATATAAAGTCCAAGAAAAATATTTGCAGATTCCAGAAAGAGGAACAAGATTTACAACTTTACTTCAAGTCAAAAAAACAGACGGACAACTAACAAGTTCGAGAGACGCTTTAACAATAAAAAATGCCTCTGAAGTTTATATTTATGTTTCGGTTGCAACCAGTTTTAACGGATTCGACAAAAATCCAGCAACAGAAGGTGTAGACGAAGTGGCAATTGCTGCACAAAATCTAAATAAAGCTTACGCAAAACCATTCGATAAATTAAAAGAAAATCACATCGCTGATTATCAAAAATTCTTCAATCGAGTTGACTTAAATCTAGGAAAAACAACAGCGCCAGATTTGCCAACAGACGAACGTTTACTGCGTTACGCAGACGGAAGCGAAGATAAAAATCTAGAGATCCTGTACTTCAATTTCGGACGATATTTATTAATCAGTTCTTCGAGAACGCTTGGAGTTCCTGTCAATCTGCAAGGACTTTGGAATCCGCATTTAAGTCCGCCTTGGAGCAGTAATTACACGATGAATATTAATCTGGAAGAAAATTATTGGCTTGCCGAAAACACCAATCTTTCAGAAATGCATTCTTCGCTTTTAAGCTTTATAAAAAACCTTTCGGTAACTGGAAAAATTACGGCAAAGACTTTTTACGGAGTGAACGAAGGTTGGGCGGCGGCGCACAATTCAGACATTTGGGCAATGACGAATCCTGTTGGACAATTTGGAAAAGAAGATCCAATGTGGGCGTGTTGGCCAATGGCGCAAGCGTGGTTAAGTACTCATATTTGGGAACATTATACTTTTACGCAAGACCAGAATTATTTAAAAAAAGAAGGTTATCCGTTAATGAAAGGCGCAGCAGAATTTTGTTTGGCTTGGTTGGTTACCGATAAAAATGGAAATCTAATTACATCGCCTTCAACTTCACCAGAAAACCAATATAAACTAGCAGACGGATTTGTTGGAGCGACTTTCTACGGAGGAACAGCCGATTTAGCCATGATTCGCGAATGTTTTGATAAAACGATAAGAGCTTCAAAAGTACTGAATACCGATGCAGCTTTTAGAGATAAATTAGAAAAAGCCTTGGCAAAACTTCATCCATATCAAATTGGTAAAAAAGGAAATCTTCAAGAATGGTATTTCGATTGGGATGATTTAGATCCGAAACATCGTCATCAATCACAATTGTTCGGACTTTTCCCTGGAGACCATATCACGCCTTTGAAAACGCCAGATTTAGCGGAAGCTTCCAAGAAAACTTTAGAAATAAAAGGCGACGAAACCACAGGTTGGTCAAAAGGTTGGAGAATCAATCTTTGGGCAAGACTTTGGGACGGAAATCGTGCTTATAAAATGTACCGCGAATTATTGCGCTACGTTGATCCAGACGGTAAAAAAACGGCGACACCAAGAAGAGGAGGAGGAACGTATCCTAATTTATTCGACGCGCATCCACCATTTCAAATTGATGGAAATTTTGGTGGAGCAGCAGCTGTTGCAGAAATGTTGGTTCAGTCGGAAGAAAACGAAATTAGATTGCTTCCTGCTTTGCCAGACGCTTGGGAGGAAGGTTCTGTAAAAGGAATTTGTGCTCGCGGCGGTTTCGAAATCGAAATGAATTGGAGCAATAAAAAACCTCAAAAAGTAATTGTGTCTTCTAAAATTGGAGGAAAAACAACGTTGATTTTTGGTGATAAAAAACAGGAAGTTGTTTTGAAAAAAGGAGAGAAGAAAGAGATTAGTTTTTAATAACAATATTCGATTTTAGAATAAGCTTCGGAGAAGCGAAATATTTATAGCAAAACAGACATTTACAACAAAAGAGCTCCAGCGGAGCGACATATTCATTGTGGATAAATTTATATGTCGCTCCGCTGGAGCTTATTTTATGTGGAGAAAATGATATCTATAGATATTTCGCCTCTCTGAGGCTTCTTAAAAGCAAATTCAAATTATTCTTTTTCTAAAGTTTCTTTTTCTTCCGATTTTTGAGAATGTTCTTTTTTAAAAGTTTCGTACCATTTTTCGATTGAAGGATAAACAAAAGCAGCAACTTTTTTCACTGGATTGTAAAAAATAGATTTATCCAAAGTTTCTTGTTTGGCAAAAGTGTTGTTGAAGTTGATTTTTTCGAACAAAGCAATAAAAATACTTAAGATTAGTATGGTTTTTAAAACCCTAAAAAATCCACCTCCCAATTTATTCATCCAGCCAAGCATGGCAAAATCGGCAATTCCGGTTAAGATTTTGGCTAGGAAATAAACGCCAATAACAACCAGAATAAAAGTCAAGATAAAAGCCGTAATCTGAATATTAGTCGGATTCCAAGAAACATGTTTTGAAATCATTTCGGTCATTAAAGACGAAAATTTAATTGCCAAATAAATTCCTAATAGCAACGAAATGAAAGAAGCAACTTCTACAAAAAGTCCGTTTTTAATGCCTTTGTATAAACTGTAACACAAAAGCGCACCGACGATAATATCAAAAAAACTCATGTTTGGGTTTGGTGTTTAATGAGGCGCAAAGATAGATTTTTTTTTGAGGGACAAAGGTTAAGAGGGACAAAGACGCAAAGGTTTTTGAGCTAAAAAACAACTACAAAGCTTCTGTATGCATTTTATGTAAAGAGTATTGTATCTTTGCAACTCTAATTTTAGAGTTAGATTGCGGTTCTGATCCTTCAGAATGATATTTTGTAAAGCAGCAATCTAAAATCTACAATCAAAAATCATAAATTAATGTCTAGAGATACACAATTAAAAGAGCGATGGGAAAAGCTCGTTGATATACTTTCAAATCAATTTTCGCAAGGCGAAGATTTAGATTTGGATTCCATTATTTACCTAATCGGAGTTCAGGAATACGGAAAAGTGCACCGCGAATACAAGAAAGATGAAAAACTGAACTTAATGCACATTGCAATCTGTCGATTATTGGAGCCATACGGATTTTACGAATTCGAATATTTTGATGAAGAAGGTTGGCCTCATTATAAAGTAAAAGAGCAATTGCCACCATTAAAAGCTGGTGAACAATCGGTTTTAATGAAAGAAGCGATTGTGAGTTATTTTTTAGAAAGAAAACTTATTGAGTAGTTTTTTAGTTTTCAGTCGCAGTCGCAGTTTTCAATAACGAGACTGAGACTGAAAACTGCGACCGAAAACTTTAAAAAATATGTGCAGATACGCAATGACAGCTTATAAACCTCATTATGCTTGTTTTAATTGTCGAAAAACATTTAAGAGAAGGCTTTTTAGGGATATAAAAATTGGTGAATCAGGTTTTGAAGCTAAATGCCCGCAATGCGGTGAGTTAATGGCGAATATGGGACTGGATTTTGAATCGCCTAAAAAAGACGATTTGAAGAAATGGGAACATGTTAAGAGTTTATTTTCTGTAGGCATTACGTTTCATTCCTGCGGCTGTAGCGGCCCAGGCTATATTCCAAATTCAAAAGAAAAACTGATAGCGTATTTTGAAGAAATGAAAAGTACCTATCTTAAAAATATGGATTTTTGGCGCAATAGAATTGAACCTTCAACCAAAAAAGAAATAGATCGTGATGCAAATAAAAACTGGCAGGAATTAGGAAAGATTTCTTCTAATTATAAAAAAGGAATTGTTCTAAATCAGGAAGGTTTAGATTATTGGCATGAAAAAGTTAAAAAAATAGAAGAAAAACTAAGTCTAATAAAATAGTTTTAAAGAGACTTAGAGACAGATAAATTTTACAGATTTAAGGAGTTGTACAGTAATTTAAAGAGTCTGTTTTGAAGTTGTGAAGGAAACTTTGAACTTTTGACATTAAACTTTAAACAAAATACTTAAATTTGTATTCTCAGAACTGAATGAAAATGATAGATAAGATAAAAGAACATATAGAGGAAGCCAAAGCCTTTAATGAAAAAAACAAAGAATCTTTAGAACAATTTCGTATTAAATATTTAGGTAGCAAAGGTTTATTAAAAGAACTTTTTACTGAATTTAAAAATATTCCAAACGACCAAAAAAAGGACTTTGGACAAGTTATAAATACTTTAAAAGCTGTTGCTGAAGAAAAAGTAAGAGTTATTCAGGAAGAACTTGAAAGCAAAGAAGAATCAAAAGGTATTTTTGGAGATTTAACGCGTGCGGCAGAGCCAGTAATTATTGGTTCTCGCCACCCAATTTCTATCGTTAAAAATCAAATCATTGATATTTTTGCTAATATCGGATTCAACGTTTCTGAAGGACCAGAAATCGAAGACGACTGGCATAACTTTACAGCATTAAACTTACCAGAATATCACCCAGCACGTGATATGCAAGATACGTTTTTCATTCAGACCAATCCAGATGTGTTGTTGCGTACGCATACATCATCTGTTCAGGTTCGTTATATGGAAAATCATAAACCGCCAATTCGTACGATTTCTCCGGGACGTGTTTTCCGTAACGAAGCGATTTCATCTCGTTCACACTGTATTTTCCATCAAGTGGAAGGATTGTACATTGACAAAGATGTGTCTTTCGCAGATTTGAAACAAACATTGCTTTATTTCACTAAAGAAATGTTCGGAAAATCTAAGATTCGTCTTCGTCCATCTTATTTCCCATTTACTGAGCCAAGTGCTGAGATTGATATTTATTGGGGATTAAAAACCGAAACGGATTATAGAATCACAAAAGGAACTGGTTGGTTAGAAATTGGAGGTTGCGGAATGGTAGATCCAAACGTTTTGAAAAACTGTGATATCAACCCAGACGAATACAACGGATTTGCTTTTGGAATGGGAGTAGAGCGTATTGCAATGCTTTTATACCAAATTGGAGATATCCGTATGTTCTATGAAAATGATGTTCGTTTCTTAGAGCAGTTTAAAGCAAACATATAAAATTTTAGATTTCTGATTTTAGATTTTAGATTGATTCTGAAATCTGAATTATGATCATAACAATAAACCTTTGTTGAAGTTTTAGGCTTTGACAAAGGTTTTTAAAATTTAATAGATGAAAAAAGATATAATAATTCCAGAAGTTGAAAACGTGTTTCTAGCTGCAGTGCAGGAATGGAGCGACGATTTTATGGAAAAAGTGTGGTACGCTTATTTAGTAAATGACAGTGATTTTAACTTAGACAGCGTAATGGTAGTTTCAAAAGCGTTTGGAACTATTGATGGAGAAATGAAAAAAACGTCAATTCTACGTCATGCTTTTGTTGAGGTTCCTTCTGTTTCTGTTGTGAAGATAGAATTAGTAGAAAAAAGCCTTTTAGCATTGAATAACGAATTTATGGTGACTTTCTTTATCGGAAATACTTTGTACGATAAGAAGTTCATTTTTAAAGCTAATTCGCTTGACGAAAACAATACGGAAGAAGTGCCGATTTTATTTGTTGAAGGGGTGATGGTGAAATAAGTATTCAGTCGCAGTCTCAGTATTCAGTACTTAAATTTTGAGTCTCTAAATATGTGAAAAATAAAAAGTCCGAAAAAATATTTTTTCGGACTTTTTATTTGACTGCGACTGCGACTGCGACTGCGACTGCGACTGCGACTGCGACTGCGACTGCGACTGCGACTGCGACTGCGACTG